>NZ_BAAAUG010000008.1:0-5325 GCF_039533825.1 Streptomyces rectiviolaceus | reverse complement strand
CCGCCGAGCCCGCTCCCGCCGTACGGCGCGTCAGCCTCGCCCCGGCCGACGCCGGCCCCGCGTCCGGTGCGCCGCACGGGCCGCTGCCGCTCGCCGAGATCGTCGCCGGCCGCGCCCTGCCCCGCCGCTCAGGCCACGACGTCGTCCACTACCAGGGCGGGAAACTCAGCGGCTGGAGCGCCATGGCAGCCGCCGCCGGCCTCGGCCAGGCATGGCACAAGGACGTCGGCACCCCCATGAGCCTGGGGCGCAGAAGCGGCTGACGCCGGGGGCCGGATCCAGCCGTCTTCTAGGGCGCCGCGAGGCGCGACACGCAGGGTTTCGTCTGACCTCGGCGTACGCGTCGCCAGGCTTCCGGACGATGAGGAGACCGCTGCCATGTCAGCTGAGCAGCCCGGACCCGCCCCCAGCGGCCAGGCCACCTTTGTCAACACCTTCACCCTCCGCACCACCCCGGAGGAGTTCGAGGAAGCCTTCGTGCGCACGGCGCGGTTCCTGGAGCGCCAGCCCGGCTTCCTCGCCTACACCCTCGTACGTCACCTGGAGGAGCCGCAGAGCTACGTCAACATCGCCCGCTGGACCGATGTCGCCTCCTTCCGCGCCGCCGTGACCCAGGCCGAATTCGGGCCGCACGCCGAAGCGTTGCGGGCGATCAGCACCAGCAGCTCGGGGCTCTACACCGAGCGGCGCAGCGCGACCGTGGAGGAGCGGTGACGCGGCGGGTGGCGATCACCGGCATCGGGGTGGTCGCCCCCGGCGGCATCGGCACCAAGCAGTTCTGGGAGACGATCACCGCGGGGCGCACGGCGACCCGCACCATCAGCCTCTTCGACCCGGCGCCCTTCCGCTCCCGGATCGCCGCCGAGTGCGACTTCGACGCGGCGGAGCTCGGCGTCGGTGCCCAGGACGCCGAACGGCTCGACCGCGCCGCCCAGTTCGCCCTGGTCGCGCTGCGCGAGGCGCTCACCGACAGCGGCCTCGAACCGGACCCCGGCACCGCCCACCGCACCGGCGTCAGCCTCGGCAGCGCCGTCGGCTGCACCCAGAAGCTGGAGGAGGAGTACCTCGCCCTGAGCGGCGGGGGGCAGGAGTGGCTGGTCGACCACACCGCCGCCGGAGCCCATCTCTACGACTACTTCGTGCCCAGCTCCATGGCGGCCGAGATCGCCTGGGAGGCCGGCGCCGAGGGCCCCTGCACCATCGTCTCGGCCGGCTGCACCTCCGGCCTCGACTCCGTCGGGCACGCGGTCGCGCTCATCCGCGAGGGCAGCGCGGACCGGATGATCGCCGGAGCCACCGACGCCCCGATCTCCCCGATCACCGTGGCCTGCTTCGACGCCATCCGGGCCACCTCGTCCCGCAACGACGACCCGGCGACGGCGCTGCGGCCCTTCGACCGCACGCGCAACGGCTTCGTCCTCGGCGAAGGCGCCGCCGTCCTGGTCCTCGAGGAGCTGTCGGCCGCCCGCCGCCGGGGTGCGCACGTGTACGCGGAGATCACGGGCTATGCCTCGCGGGGCAACGCCTTCCACATGACCGGACTGCGCCCCGACGGGCGGGAGATGGCCTCCGCCATCGGCGCCGCCCTGGACGAGGCGCGGCTCGCCCCGGACGCTCTCGGGTACGTCAACGCCCACGGCACGGCGACCCGGCAGAACGACATCCACGAGACCGCGGCCCTCAAGAGCAGCCTCGGCGCGCACGCCGCCCGCGTGCCGGTCAGCTCCATCAAGTCGATGATCGGCCACTCGCTGGGCGCCGTCGGCTCCATCGAGATCGCCGCCACCGCGCTCGCCCTGGAGCACGGCGTCATCCCGCCCACCGCCAACCTCACCGACCCCGACCCCGAACTGGACCTGGACTACGTGCCGTTGCACGCCAGGGAGCAGCGGATCACGGCGGCGCTCACCGTGGGCAGCGGCTTCGGCGGCTTCCAGAGCGCCATGGTGCTTCGCAGGACCGAGGGGCGTGCCGCATGAGCGCCGTAGCGGTCACCGGCATGGGTGTCGTCGCACCCACCGGCCTCGGTCTCGACGCCTACTGGGCGGCGACCCTGCGCGGCGACGACGGGACGCGACGCATCCGCGCGTTCGACCCCAGCCGCTATCCGACGCGTAGGGCGGGCGAGGTGGCGGGCTTCGAAGCCGGCGACCACCTGCCCGGGCGGCTCGTCCCGCAGACCGACCGTATGACCCAGTTCGCGCTCGCCGCGGCCGACTGGGCCATCGCGGACGCGGGCGTCGACCTCGACTCCGTGCCGCCGCTGGAGCGGGGGGTCATCACCGCGAGCGCCTCCGGCGGATTCGGCTTCGGCCAGCGCGAACTGCAGCACCTGTGGGGCGAGTCCCCCAAGAAGGTCAGCGCCTACATGTCGTTCGCCTGGTTCTACGCCGTCAACACCGGCCAGATATCCATCCGGCACGGCCTGAGCGGCCCGACCGGCGTCTTCGTCAGCGAGCAGGCCGGCGGCCTGGAAGCGGTCGCGCACGCCAGGCGGCAGGTCCGCGCGGGCACCCGGGTGATGCTCACCGGCGGCATGGACTCCTCCCTGTGCCCGTACGGACTCGCCGCCCAGCTGGCCGGCGGACGGCTCAGCCCGGACGACGCGTACCTGCCCTTCGACAGCAGGGCCACCGGGCACCTGCCCGGGGAAGGGGGCGCCATCCTCGTCCTGGAGGGCGCGGAGCGGGCCCGCGAGAGCGGGCGCCGCAGCTACGGAGAGATCGCCGGGTTCGGCTCGACGTTCGACCCGCGCCCCGGATCCGGCCGCCCGCCGACCCTGCGCCGGGCCATCGAACAGGCGCTGGCCGACGCCGGTACGGAGCCGGACGAGATCGCGGTCGTCCTCGCCGAGGACGCGGGCGTGCCGGACCAGGACGCGGCCGAGGCCGCCGCGCTCGCCGAGTTCTTCGGGGTCCGGGGCGTCCCGGTCACCGTGCCCAAGACGGCCACCGGCCGCCTCTACTCCGGCGCCGGATCGCTCGACGTCGTCACCGCCCTGCTGGCTCTGCGCGACGGGCTCGCCCCGCCGACGGTGAACGTGACGCAGGTGCCCGACGCCTACGGCCTCGACCTGGTCGTCGGCAGGCCACGACCGGTCTCGGGCACGGCCGCACTCGTCCTGGCCCGCGGCTTCAACGGGTTCAACAGCGCCATGGTCGTACGCGCCCCGGGCGGTGCCGGCGCGCCCGTCCGGCTGCCCGTCGACGAGGTGGCGGCATGAACGGCGGCGACCTGTACATCGCGGGCACCGGGACATGGCTGCCGCCCGCCGAGCGGATCGAGGACGCGGTCGCCGACGGCCGTTGCGACGCGGCCGTCGCCCGCTCGACGCGGATGGAGGCGGTGACCGTCTCCGCGGGCGAACCGGCGCCCGAGATGGCGGCCAGGGCCGCAAGGACCGCACTGGACCGGGCGGCGGCCGAACCCGGCGACATCGACCTGGTGCTGCACGCCAGCTTCTACTACCAGGGGTTCGACCTGTGGGCCCCGGCCTCGTACGTCCAGCGCGAGGCCGTCGGCAACCAGTGCCCGGCGATGGAGATCCGCCAGGTCTCCAACGGCGGCATGGCCGCACTCGACCTGGCCTGGGCCTACTTGGGTGCCGACCCGACCAGAACCGCGGCCGTGCTCACCACGGGGGACCGGTTCTGCCTGCCGGGATTCGACCGGTGGCGCAGCGACCCCGGAACCGTCTACGGCGACGGCGGCACCGCCCTCGTCGTCTCCCGGCACTCCGGCTTCGCGCGGGTCCGCAGCATCGCGACGGTCTCGGCGCCCGACCTGGAGGGGATGCACCGAGGGGACGATCCGGCCGGGCCCGCCCCGTTCAGTCACCGAGGGGTCGTCGACCTGGAGACCCACAAGCAGGACTTCCTGGCCCGGCACGGCGTGGCACCGACCATCGCCCGGGTGTCCGCCGCGCAGGAGACCGTCGTCAAGCACGCGCTCGCCGACGCCGGGCTCGGGCTCGCCGACATCGACCGCTTCGTGCTGCCGCACCTCGGACACCGCAGGCTCCAGGTCAGCTACTTCGCGAAGTTCGGCATCGACCCCGACCGCACCACGTGGGCCTGGAGCCGGGGCGTCGGGCACCTGGGGGCGGGTGATCCCTTCGCCGGACTCGACCACCTGGTCACCAGCGGGGCGCTGGTGACCGGTGACACCTGTCTGCTCTTCGGCGTCGGGGCCGGTTTCAGCTGGTCCTGCGCCGTGGTCGAGATCCTTGACGCACCCTCTTGGAGGAGTCGATGAGTGACGTGAAGCCGGGAGCGGGGGAGCGGGAGACGGACGACGGCGCGGCGCGCCGGGTCGCCTTCCTGCTGCCCGGCCAGGGCTCCCAGCACATCCGGATGGCCGCGGGGCTCATGGACACCGAGCCGGTCTTCGCCGAGGCGATGGACGAGGCCCTGACCGCCCTGACAGACGGCGGTGGCCTCCTTGGCCCCGGTCCCGGCGGCTCCGGCGATCCCGGCGGCTCCGGAGGCCGGGGGGCCGACCTGCGCGCGAGCTGGCTGAACGGCGACGACCCCGCCGCGATGGACCACGTGACACGGTCCCAGCCCCTGCTCTTCGCGGTGGACTACGCCCTCGGGCGGCTCGTCCTCAGCTGGGGCGTACGGCCCGCCGCGCTGCTCGGCCACAGCATCGGCGAGGTCGCGGCCGCGGTCCTGTCCGGCATCTTCACCCTGCGGGACGCCGCCACCATGGTCGGCGACCGCGTCGCACGGCTCGCGGACGCACCGCCCGGCGGCATGGTGGCCGTCGCGGGTTCGCCGGACGAAGTGGCGCCCCACCTCGGCGATGACATCGTCATCGGCGCCGTGAACGCGGCCCGCCAGACGGTGCTCGCCGGACTCGACGCACCCCTGCGCGCCACCACCGCGGCGCTGACCGATGCCGGGTTCGTGGTGCGCGGCGTCGCGGCGTCCACGGCCTTCCACAGCCCGGCCCTCGCACCGGCCATGAGCGGGGCCGGAGACCGGATCGCCGCCCTGCCGGTGGGCGAGGCCCGTATCCCGGTCATGTCCGGGTACACCGCCCGCTTCCTTACCCACGCGGAGGCGAAGGACCCCGGTTTCTGGGCCCGTCAGCCGGTCGCGCCGGTGCTGTTCTGGCCCGCCGTCGGCGCGCTCCTCGCCGAGGAGGACCTGGTCCTCGTGGAGGTCGGACCCGGGCAGGGCCTGTCCCAGCTGGCGCGCCGTCATCCGGCCGTTCGCTCCGGCCGTTCCGCCATGATCCCGCTGCTGCCCGCCGGGCCGGGCCCCGCGGCGGCGGACAGCGCCGCCGTGCGCGCCGCGGCCGATGAGCTGGCGCGGTTGCCGC
>NZ_BAAAUG010000007.1:25910-35248 GCF_039533825.1 Streptomyces rectiviolaceus | reverse complement strand
CGGTCCGGGAGCCGAAGCGCTCGCCGGTCCGGAACACGGAGCGCTCCCCACCCCGGGCCCCGACGCGGCGGTCTCCGCGACGGGGCCCGCGGCCGATGCCGCGCCCGCTCCCGGCCCCGTACCCGCGACGGGGCCCGCCCTCGTACCCGCATCCACCCGACCCGCTCAACTCCCGCCGTGCCCACCGCACTTCACGGGCCGCCAAGAAGTGGTGCGTTCCCTGGCGCGGCTCCTCACGGGGCAGGGCGGCGGTGGCGACGTGCTCGACCGTGCGCCCGGCTCCGCGCCGCCTGTCGCCGTTCTGTCCGGCATGGCGGGCGTGGGGAAGAGCGCGCTCGCGCTGCACGTGGCGCACCGGCTGCGTGAGCACTTCCCTGACGGGCAGCTCTACGTCAATCTGCGCGGGGCCACCCCGGGAATGACGCCCCTCACGCCGGACCAGGCCCTCGCCGCGCTGCTCCGGGATCTCGGGGTCGAGTCGGGCCACAGCCCCGGACACCCGGACGCCGCCGCCGCGTTGCTCCGCTCGCTGCTCGCGCCCACCCGCATGCTGCTGGTCCTGGACGACGCGGCGACCGCCGCGCAGGTGCGGCCGCTGCTGCCCGCCGGTTCCGGCTGCGCGGTGATCGTCACCAGCCGTTCCCCGCTCACCGCGCTCGACGGCGCGGGGCGTTTCCCGCTTGACCCGCTCTCCGACGGGGACAGCGCCGCCCTGCTGCGTGCCGTATCCGGACGCGCGGGGCTCGACGCCGGGCACCCCCTGATCGAACTCGCGGGCCGACTCCCGCTGGCCCTGCGCATCATCGCGGCCCGCCTCGCCGCCCGCCGCGCGCTCACCCCGGACGCCCTCGCCGAACTGCTCACCGTCAGCGGCGGACGGCTGCACCACCTGGAGCACGACGACCTGAGCGTGCGGCGCTCGCTCGCCGTGGCGCTGGACGCGCTGCGCACCTCGGAGCGCGAGTCCGACCGGGACGCGGCCGCCGCCCTCGCCGTGATCGGTGCGCTGGACCTCCCGGCGTACGGAGTCCCGCTCCTCGCCCGCCTGTTGGAGGTGGAGGAGTGGCGCGCGGGAGCCGCGCTCGACCGGCTCGTCGACGTCGCGCTCCTCGAAGAGACGGCCTACGGCCGCTATGCCCCGCACGATCTCGTACGCGACTTCGCGCGGGAGGCGGCTCACCAGGACGGGACGGCGGCCGCGGACGTCGTGGAAGCGGCGCTCCAGTGGTACGCGGAGTCGGCGCGGCAGACCGTGCTGGCGATCATGCCGGGAGGGCTCGACCGCGACGACCGGCTGCGGGGGGTCGACGACCGGTTGCCGCTCCGGCACACCGCCGCGGGCTCCCCGCTCCCCGCCGTGCCACCGATGTCCACCGATGACGCCTTCGCCTGGGGCGACACGGAACTCACCAATGTCATCGCCCTCGCCGACCGCCACGGCCGCGAATCCGCCCTGCTGCCCGTGCTGGTCCGCTGCTTCTTCTCGTACCTCAAGCGCCGTGGCCGACTCACCGAGGCGGACCTCCTGAACCGCCTCGCGGTGACCGCCGCCCGTCGCTGGAGCGACACCGCGGGCGAGGCGCAGGCGCTCACCGACCTCGCGGGCCTCAACTACGTGTCGGGGCACAGCGGCGCGGCGCTCGCCCTGATCGACGAGGCCCTGGACCTGTGGCGCGAGCTCGACCGCGTGTCGTTCGTGCACCGCGCCGTCCTCAACCGCAGCCTCCTCCTGGAGGCACTCGGCCGCTACGAGGAGTCGGCCGAGGCGCTGCGGCAGAGCCTGGAGCTGGCCAAGGCCCTGAACGATCCGTTGAGCGAGGCGTTCGCACTCAGCCACCTCGGCAACATCTATGAGCACAGCGACGCGCGCACCGCGATCGACTATCACGAGCGGAGCCTGGCGATCGGCGAGTCCCTCGCACACGCAGGCGTCCGCCAGGAAGCCCACTGCGACATCGGCTACGCCTACCTCCTCCTGCACGAACCGGACGTCGCGCTCACGCACTTCGAGGAGAGCCTGCGCATCCACGGCGAGGCCGAGGACTGGCACAACGAGTCCAAGGTGCGCCTGGGCGTGGTCCGCGCGCTGCGCGAGGTGTATCGGGCGCAGGACGCGGCGCGCGAGTGCGCCGACCTCCTGGAGCGTGCGGAGCAGCGGGCCGACGCCCACATGGCGGGCCTGGCCCGCCATCAGCACGGGCTTCTGCTGTACGCGGAGGGGCGCGCCGAAGAGGCGTACGCGCAGTGGAGGGCGGCGCTCGCGTCGCTGGACGGCACGGACAGCAGCGAGGTCGTCGGAGAGTTGAAGGACTTGCTCGCGGGGGTGTAGGAGGAGGCGCAGTCGGGTGCGCAGGCGGGCTTGCGGGCGGGTGCGCAGGGGCGGGTGCGCAGGCGGGGTGAACTCGCCCTGGCCCACTGGCCCACTGGCCCACTGGCCCACTGGCCCAGGGCTACTTCGCGTCCGCGTAGCACTCCACCACGGCGACGGTGAACGGGAAACGCACCGGTGTCTCGCCGAACGCGATGCGTCCCGCCAGATCCCCTGCCGCGCGGATCGCCGCCGTGACCGTCTCGGCCTCCTCCTGCGGGCAGTGCACGATGACCTCGTCGTGCTGGAAGAAGACCAGCTCGGCGCGGAGTCCGGCAGCGGCGATGGACTGACGCAGCGCGGCGAGCATCAGCAGGGCCCAGTCGGCCGCGCTGCCCTGGACGACGAAGTTGCGGGTGAAGCGGCCGCGGGCGCGGGTGTTGCTGGAGGCGTAGCCGGGGGTGAACTCGCCGTCCTGGGCGGGGAGTTCGGCCGGGTCGTCCTGCGGGATGCCTGCCTCGTCGAAGTCCTCCGCTCCGGCCGCCGGCGGGCTCGTCCGACCCAGCCAGGTCCGTACGAGTCTGCCCTCCTCGCCCGCCTTCGCCGCATCGTCCACGTACGCGACGGCGGCCGGGAATCTGCGGCGCAGTGCCGCCAGGTTCTTCAGGCCGTCGCCCGACGTCTGGCCGTACACGGCGCCGAGCAGCGCGATCTTGGCGTGGTCGCGGTCGCCGGAGAACGCGCGGTCCGAGAGGCGTGTGTAGAGATCCTCGTGGCTCCCCGCCACCTCCATCAGGCCCCGGTCGCGGGAGATCGCGGCGAGGACCCGCGGCTCCATCTGGTCGGCGTCGGCGACGACGAGCCGCCAGCCGGGGTCGGCGACGACCGCACGCCGGATAATCTTGGGGATCTGCAGCGCGCCGCCCCCGTTGGTGGTCCAGCGCCCGCTGACGGTGCCGCCCGGCGTGTACTCCGGCCGGAAGCGGCCGTCGCGCACCCAGTCCTGGAGCCAGCTCCAGCCGTGCGCCGTCCAGATCCGATACAGCTTCTTGTACTCGACGAGGGGCCGCACCGCCGGGTGGTCGATCTCCTCCAGCTCCCAGCGCCGGGTGGACTTGATCCTGATACCGGCCTGGGCGAAGGCCTTGATCACGTCGTTCGGCAGGTCGGGGCGGACGCGGCGGCCGAAGGCGGCGGAGATCTCGTCGGCGAGCTCGGCGAGGCGGCGGGGCTCGGCCGCTCCCGCGTTCCTGCCGCCTCCCGCATAGCGCTCGCCGAGGAGTTCGGTGAGCAGGGCGTGGTGGACGTCGGCGCGCCAGGGGAGGCCCGCCACGTTCATCTCGGCGGCCACCAGCATCCCGGCCGACTCGGCCGCCGTGAGCAGCCGCATCCTGCCGGGGTGCTCGGCGGCCTCGTGTCTTCGCTGCTGCGCGGCATACACCTCCAGGAGGGCGTCGAAGGGGAGGGAGGTCGCGGGGGAGGGCTCGAAGAGGGAGTCCTGGGCGCCGGGAGCCGCCGCCCTGGGGGGAGGGTCGTTCGGCACCGGGGCGTTGTGCAGCCTCGCCCAGGCGGCGGCGGCCGAGCGGGGCTCGCCTAGGCGGCCTTCGTGACCGAGGAGGAGCAGCTCGGCGTCCTCGATGTCGTAGCACCTGTTCACGTGGACGCCGGCCGTGAGCAGCGTGGGGTAGATCTCGGCCGTGGAGCGCCAGACCCAGCGGCTCGCCCCGGGTCTGGCGCGGACGGCGCCGGCGAGGTCCGGCTCGTGCAGGGTCGGTCCTGCGGGCAGGCCGTCTTCCCCGAGGGGGGCGAGGGTGGCTCCGCCGGCCTCGGTGGCGGCGATGGCCCACCTTTCGGTCATGCGGCCGAGTCTGTCAGCCGCCACTGACAATCCTGCGGAGGGCTTTGCGGATTGCCGTTTGCCCCGCGGTCTGTCCTTGCCGGACGGGCCTTTCCCGCCCACCCGCCCGTTTGCCCCGCATCCGCCCCTGGGCGAACAGGCTTTCCCGCCCACCCGCCCGTTTGCCCCGCATCCGATCCTGGGCGAACAGGCTTTCCCGCCCGCCCGCCCGTTTGCCCCGCATCCGATCCTGGGCGCACACGCTTTCCCGCCCGCCCGTCCGTTTGCCCCGCAGCACGTCCGGGTGTTCCCGACATGCGGGGGGTGTTCTGCGCTGCGAGGCTGGGAGCCATGAGAGTGGCCCTTGCGCAGACCGACTGTGCCCTCGGCGAGGTGGACGAGAATCTCGCGGACGCCCGGGACCAGGTCGGCCAGGCGGCGGCGCAGGGTGCCGACCTCGTCGTCTTCCCCGAGCTGAGCCTGCACGGCTACCACTTGGGCGGCTTGGAGCGGGACACGTCGCTTGACGCGAAGGACATCCGCCTCCTGGAGCTTTCCACGCTCGGCCCCGACGTGATCGTCGGCCTGCACGAGCACACGAGTCTGCGCGCGTACAACACGTCCGCGTACTACTCGGGCGGCGAACTCCGGCACGCCCACCGGAAGTTGTACCTCCCGAACTACCTGGCCTGGGAGGAGCGCAAGCACGTCAGCCCCGGCCAGCACCTGCGCGCGTACGACCTGCCGGGCGGGCACGGCCGCGCCGCGACCCTCGTCTGCAACGACGCATGGCAGCCGGTGCTGCCGTGGCTTGCCGTGCAGGACGGCGCGGAGGTCATCATCATCCCCACAAACAGCGCGGCGAGCCTGGATCCCGAGGCCATGGACACGGGCCTCTACTGGGACACCCTGCTCTCCTACACGGCCCGCATGCTCCAGTGCTGGGTCGTCTTCGTGAACCGGGTCGGGAACGAGAACGGGGCGTCGTTCTGGGGCGGTTCGCGGGTGGTCGACCCGCGGGGCACGGTCGTCGCGCAGGCGCCGAAGTGGGAGCCGGGGTTGGTGACCGTCGACATCGACGTCCACGAGGCCCGCCGCCGCCGGCGGGCCGTGCCGCTGGTGGCGGAGGCGCGGCTGGGGTTGATCGACCGGGAGGTACGCCGCCTCATCGACGAGGGCGGCGACAGCTAACGCCTGACGGTTGCCTACGGGGGCTCGGCTGTCTAGTCGCGGTCCGAACCCGGCTCGGCAGCGCCGTCCGAGGCTGTTCCGGCTTCCGTGTAGAGGACCTCGCGGGCCTGTTCCGCGGCGCGGGCCATGCCCTCGCCGACGAAGTCGACGAAGCGGGCGATGCCTTCGAGGCGGGCGGCGGCCGGGCTGTCGGGGCCGAGGACGCTGACGCCCTGCCGTGCGGTCACGGCGAGCTGGGCGTGGGACCGGGCGGCGGCGATCATCCCCTCGTACCAGACGTCGTTGTCGACGACGTAGCGCTCGCGGCGGCCTTCGTCCCGTTCGCGGCGGATGAGGCCCTGGCTCTCCAGGAGCGTGACCGCCTTGGAGATGGACGCCGGGCTGACCTGGAGGAGCTGGACGAGCTCGGACGCGGTGAGGCTGCCCGCGTCGGTGGTGTAGAGGGACGCAAGCACCCGGGCCGTCATCTTGGGCAGGCCCGATTGCATGAGGAGGGTGGTGAACACCTCCACGTACTCGCGCACGGCCTCGGCGTCGCGTCCGTGGGCCTGCGGGGTCGCCTGCGCCCCTCGGGGCGCCGCCTGCCTGCGCCGGTGGGCGCGGTGTTCGGTGGCGCGGTGGGCCAGGTCGGCGCGGTAGGCGGTGGGGCCGCCGTTGCGCGTGACCTCGCGCGTGATCGTCGAGGTGGGGCGGTCGAGACGTCTGGCGATCTCCGCGTAGGCGTGGCCGTCGGCCAGACCCAGCGCGATCTGCCGGCGTTCCTGCTGGGTGAGCCTGCCTCCCGGCATCGCGGTCTCCTTGGTGGTCCTCGGTCGTTCGTGGTGCCGCGAGCATAGCGTTCACTCCCCATCCATTGCAACGCACGCAGTGGCTGTTGTTGCATTAGATTCAATCCCAACGCAACGATTTACCGGCTGTGAGCTGCGACGATGGAACTCATACGCAACGAACCTGTTGCCGTATCTATGAACGCAACGTAGCTTTTCCGTTGTCGGAAACACCGAGCGAACGAACTGAGGAGAGCACGATGCAGAAGTTCGACACCCCCGCCCCCGTCTCCACCGTCCTCGACATCCCCGCCGGGCTCATCCGGTTCATCGCCGCCGACCGGGCCGACACCACGGTCGAGATCCTGCCCGCGGACGCCTCGAAGAGCCGCGACGTGAAGGCGGCGGAGCAGACCACGGTCGAATACGGCGAAGGTGTCCTGCGGATCGAGGGCGCACCGGCGAAGAACCAGATCCTCGGCAACTCCGGATCAGTCGAGGTGACCGTCCAACTGCCCGCCGGCTCCCACATCGAGGCGAAGGCGGCCGCTGGGGAGTTCCGGGGCGTCGGTCGGCTCGGTGACGTCGTCTTCGAGGGCGCGCTGGGCTCGGTCAAGCTCGACGAGGCCGCGAGCGCCCGCCTCACCCTCCAGGCCGGCGACGTCTCGGTCGGACGCCTGGGCGGCCCCGCGGAGATCAGCACGCAGAAGGGCGACCTCCGGATCGCCGAGGCCATGGGCGGCACGGTCGTGCTGCGTACCGAGTCCGGCGCGGTTTCGATCGACGCCGCCCGCGGAGTCTCCGCGTCCCTGGACGCCGGTACCTCCTACGGCCGGGTCCACAACGCGCTCAAGAACACCGACGGCGCCGCCGCCCTGAACATCCACGCGACCACCGGCTACGGCGACATCACCGCCCGCAGCCTCTGACCGCGGCTTCTGACCGCAGCCTCTGAGGAGCACTCACCATGACGAACTCGGCCATCGCGGCGAACGGTCTGCGCAAGTCGTACGGCGACAAGACCGTGCTCGACGGCATCGACCTGGCCGTCCCTGAAGGTACGGTCTTCGCTCTGCTCGGGCCGAACGGTGCGGGCAAGACCACCGCGGTGAAGATCCTGTCCACACTCATCACCGCGGACGGCGGCCAGGCCCAGGTCGCGGGCCACGACGTCGCCGCCCACCCGCAGGCGGTCCGCGCGGCGATCGGGGTGACCGGCCAGTTCTCCGCCGTCGACGGCCTGATCACCGGCGAGGAGAACATGCTCCTCATGGCCGACCTGCACCACCTGCCGAAACAGGAAGGCCGCCGGGTCGCCGCCGAACTCCTGGAACGCTTCGACCTGGTGGAGGCAGCGAAGAAGCCCGCCTCCACCTACTCCGGCGGCATGAAACGCCGCCTGGACATCGCCATGACCCTGGTCGGCAACCCGCGGATCATCTTCCTCGACGAGCCCACCACCGGCCTCGACCCCCGCTCGCGGCACAACATGTGGGGGATCATCCGCGAGCTGGTCACGGGCGGGGTGACCGTCTTTCTCACCACCCAGTACCTCGAAGAGGCCGACGAACTCGCCGACCGCATCGCCGTACTCAACGACGGCAAGATCGCCGCTGAGGGGAGCGCGGAAGAGCTGAAGCGCCTCATCCCCGGCGGACACATCCGCCTCCGCTTCACCGACCCGGACGCGTACGCCTCCGCCGCCACCGCACTGCGCGAGGCCGCACGGGACGACGAGGCACTGTCCCTGCAGATCCCCAGCGACGGCAGCCAGCGCGAACTGCGCTCCATCCTCGACTGGCTCGATTCGGAGGGCATCGAGGCGGACGAACTGACCGTCCACACCCCCGACCTCGACGACGTGTTCTTCGCCCTGACCGGCCCGGCCAACGTCTCCGACAAGACCGGCCTCCCCAAGCAGCCCAACCAGCCCAAGGAGTCTGTCCGATGAGTGCTCTCACCCTCGCCGTGCGCGACTCGAACACGATGCTGCGCCGCAACCTCCTGCACGCCCGCCGCTACCCGTCGCTGACCCTGAACCTGCTGCTCACGCCGATCATGATGCTGCTGCTCTTCGTCTACATCTTCGGCGACGTGATGAGCGCGGGCATCGGCGGCGGCGGTGCGGACCGCTCCGACTACATCGCCTACATCGTCCCCGGCATCCTGCTGATGACCATCGGCTCCACCGTGATCGGGGCCGCGGTCTCCGTCTCCACCGACATGTCCGAGGGCATCATCGCCCGCTTTCGCACCATGGCCATCCACCGCGGATCGGTGATCATCGGGCACGTCGTCGGCAGTGTGCTGCAGGTGCTGGCCAGCCTGGTCCTCGTCGGCGCCGTCGGCGTGGCCATCGGCTTCCGTTCCACCGACGCCACGGCCCTGGAGTGGCTCGCGGCGTTCGGGTTGCTCGCACTGTTCGCCCTGGCGCTCACCTGGATCGCCGTCGGCATGGGCCTTGCCAGCCCCAACGCCGAGGCCGCCGGCAACATGGCCTTGCCGCTGATCCTGCTGCCGCTCATCTCCAGCGCCTTCATCCCGGCCGAGACCATGCCGGGCTGGTTCCAGCCGATCGCCGAGTACCAGCCCTTTACGCCGGCCATCGAGACCCTGCGCGGTCTGCTGCTCGGTACCGAGATCGGCAACAACGGGTGGATCGCCATTGCGTGGTGCGTCGGCCTGTCCGTGCTGGGCTATCGCTGGTCGATGTCCTTGTTCAACCGTGACGCCAAATAGTCCCCGTGGCGTCCGGGGTGGCGGCTCCCAGGGCGGCGTACTTCGACACCGCGTCGGCGTACGCCGCCCTGTTCGGCGGTCCGGCTGCTTACCGGGCCCCCCGCATCCGCCTCCGGCCGAACAGGCCTCTCCCACCCACCCGCCCGTTCACCCCGCATCCGACCCTTGCCGAACAAGCTTTCCCGCCCACCCGCCCGATTGCCCCGCGGTGTCAGGGGGGCGCGTAAGGGAGTGGGGGTGGGCGGGTGATCTGCGTCGTGGGGTGGGGGGGAGGGCGTTCAGGTCTGGCGTGGGTGGGGAGTGCGTAGGTGGGGGTGGGGCGGTGCATGTCGGCAGGTTGCGATGTTCCGCCAGCCACAGAAGCGGGCCCACGACTATCCGCAGTCGGCGACGCTCGCGAGGGGACGTGGCGGTATGTCCGCCCGGAGCACGGCTCCCGGCGCTCCGGGGCCGAAGCAGCCACGCGGCCACCGGACGATAGCGAGGACGGACATAC
>NZ_BAAAUG010000007.1:16564-25880 GCF_039533825.1 Streptomyces rectiviolaceus | reverse complement strand
CCGCACCACCCCCACCCCCATCACCCCCGCCCCCAAACCCACCACCGCACAGACCCCCGCAGCCACCCCCACCATCCCCCAAGGAATCGCCACCCCCGCCGGCGCCGACAGCCGTGCCAAGCCCGCGCTCAGGGCGCCCAGGTTGACCGCGGTCACCGCCAGGCCCAGCACCGCGCCCACCGCCACAGCCAGCAACGACTCACCGGCGACGACCATCCGCACCTGACCCCATGTAGCCCCGGCCATCCGCAGCGACCGCAGCTCAGGCCCCCGTACCGACGTCGCCATCAGCAGCGTTCCCGCCAGCGAGATGACCGTGTAGACAAGAGCGATACCCAGCAGCACCACCATCCCCAGCCGCGTCTGCGGCTTCGCCGCCGGATGGGTGTCCGCCAGCCACTCCTCCGCCGCCCGCACCCGAACCTCACCCCCAACACCGCTGCCCGCACGCTCCCGCAACGCCCCCGCCACCTCACCCCGATCCGCCCCGTCCCGCAGCCCCACGTCAATACGGTCCACCTGCACCGCTCCTGAGCGCACCCCCGGACCAGCCCCCGAACCACCCCCCGCATTCGCCGCCGTCACGTACGCCCCGTTGTCCCCCGTCCCCCGCGCAAGCACCGCGACGATCCGCAGCCGCGCAGGCCTCCCGTCCCCGAGCCAGACGTCGACCCGCTCGCCCACCCGCCGCCGCTCCCACTCCTCGTTGACGACGATCGACCGGTCGTCGAGATCGCGTACGTCCCCCGCCACCACCGGAAGCCGCGACACCGAAGCGAACGCCGCCGGATCGCTCACGGCCCGTGCCTCCGACCGGATCAGCGCCGTGCCTTCCTCCCGCACGAACACGGCCGTGGAAGCGGACGCCGCGGCAACCGCCACCCCATCCACCTGCGCCACCCACCCTTCCCGCGCCGACGACCCCAGCGACCCCAGCGACCCTGCCGACCCCAGCCGCCCCCGCGGCTCCAGCGGCCCCAAGTCATCACCCGTAACCACCAGTTCAGCCCCAGTCCGCTCCCGCGCCTCCACCGCCCGCGCCTCACCCGCCGTCTCCGCCGAGCCGAGCAGCGAGCCCGCGAGGGCCACCGTCACCAGGACCGGCGCGGCGACGGCCGCGGTCCGCCGCACCGACGCGGCGGAGTTCTCGCGGACCAGAAGCCCGACCGCGCCTGGAAGGCGGACGGCACGCAGAACGGGACGTACGAGAACGGGAGTCAGCGCGGCAAGTGCGGTGATCAGGATCATCGGCTGAGTCGTGTACGTCTTCCGCTTCATCAGGGCCGACGGATCGGTCCACAGCGTCCAGCCGAGCATCCCGACCCCCGCCGCGAGCAGAACGCCGCCCACGATCCGCCGACTCCACGGCATGACCCCGGTATCGAAGGACGCGTCCCGCAACGCCTCCACGGGACCCACGCGGCCCGCCCGCCGCGAGGCGGTCCACGCCCCCGAGTAGGCCACCAACACCCCGACCCAGAAGGCGAGATGGTACGGCCAGGTCGCCCCGCCGATCCCGAACCACTCCGGAGCGATCTCCGCGTCCACCAGCGTCCGAGCAAGCACCGGCGCGCCCCAGGCCCCCAGCAGACACCCCACCCCGGAGGCCGCGACCCCCACCGCGAGCGCCTCCGCGAGCAGCATCCTGCGCACCTGCCCGGGTGTCGCTCCGGCCATCCGCAGCAGCCCGAACTCCCGCCGCCGCAGCGCCACGACGAAGGTGAAGGTGGACGCGGTGACGAAGACCGAGACGAAGGCGGACACCCCGCCCGCCGTTCCCAAGAAGGAGTTCACCGCCACCAGAGCCTCCGCGTCCCGCCCCGGCTCCGGATCGGCGAGCCGCCGGTCATCCCCGGTCAGGACACGGGCCCGCGCCCCGACGACCTCCCGCACATCCCCCACCGGAGCATCCACACCCACCGCGTCCACGCCCACCGCATCCACGCCCACCGCACCCGCACCCACCGCACCCGCACCCACCGCGTCCCTCCCCGTGTTCGCCCCGTCCAGCTGGACCGAGCCAAGGCGCCGCAGCTCGCGCAGAAGTTCGATATCCACAGGGTGTGGATGAGCGAGCGGCTTCGACACATACGCGGTGTCCGGGCCGCGTTTCACCGGCACAGTCAGGGTGTTATGCCCCATAACGACCACGGGTGACCCGGCGAACCGCACGGGCTCCCGCTCCGGCGCGCTGAACGTCGAGGCGAGCCCGAGGCTCATCGCGGCGGTGAGGGCCACGCCCAGCGCGACGGCGACGAACGCGCCGAGAAGGCCGGCCCAGCGTGTACGGAGGGAAGCGAGGAACATCATCGAGCCCCCGAGGGACATCATCGGGCAACCGCCTCTCCGCAACCCGACTCGAGCCCCGCCATCCGCCGGGCCACTTCCCCCGCGTCCGGCGCGAGCACCTCATCGGCCACCCGCCCGTCCACCAGGAACACCACGCGGTCCGCGTGCGCCGCCGCCACGGGGTCATGCGTGACCATCACGGTGGTCTGCCCTTCGCCGTCGACCAACTCCCGCAACAGCGCCAGCACTTCACGACTGGTCGTCGTGTCAAGGGCGCCGGTCGGCTCGTCGCCGAACAGCACGGCGGGCCGCGTGACGAGTGCCCGCGCCAACGCCACCCGCTGCTGCTGACCCCCCGAGAGCTCTCCCGGCCGATGCCGGGCGCGGTCACCGAGGCCCACCCGGCCCAGCGCGTCCCCCACCTCCGTACGCGAGGGCCTGCGCCCCGCGAGCCGCAGCGGCAGGGCGACGTTCTGGGCTGCGGTCAAGGACGGCAGGAGATTGAAGGACTGGAAGACGAAGCCGATGCGGTCCCTGCGCAGCAGGGTCAGCCGGCGCTCGCTCAGCCCCGTCAGCTCCGTGCCGCCCACCTCCACCGTCCCGGACGTCGGCCGTTCGAGCCCGGCCGCGCACTGCAGCAACGTCGACTTGCCTGAGCCGGACGGCCCCATGATCGCGGTGAAGGTCCCGGCACGTATCGCGAGGTCGACGCCGTCGAGGGCGGTCACATCGCGGTAGCGGCGGCGGACGGCGGTGAGCCGTACGGCAGTTGAGGTCATGCCTCGAGCCAACCGCCCGCGGCCCCGTCGGGCACGACCACTGGGGGGCGTCCTGGGGGTATGGCCAGCCATACCCTTGACGTATGGATGATCCGGTGACCGAGGTGATCGACAAGGCGTTCGCGGCAGCGCTGTACGCGGACGGCGACGAGGGCCTCGACACCGGTGCGTCCCTCCTCGCGGCCGCGCCCGAGGCCGACGCGGAGCTGTGGCGCAGGGGTGAGGAGCTGGTGCGCCGCGCCTGGGAGCGGGGCTGGCAGCCGGCGGACGTCATACGCATGGTCGGCCGCGCCCAGGACGACATCGCCCACGGGACCGACCGTGCCCACCAGACACAACTGGCCGCCGAGCTGATCACCACAGAGACCAGGCGGTACGGCGACACGCTCCCGCCCCGCTGGCAGGCGCAACTGGCCGAGCTCATCCCTCAGTCCACCCCGAGGACGGACCGCTTCTCCCAGGCCACCACCACCCTCGCCCTCTACCGCCTCCTCCTGCGCCTTCCCGCGATCGAGCCGGTGGGCCCCGCCCCCGGCACCCCGCTCCACGCGCCGCCACCCCCCGGCCACGAGGAGCCCCGCATCCTCACCCGCATCCGTGCCCTCCTGGCGAAGGCCGAGGCCACCGGATTCCCCGAGGAGGCGGAGGCGCTCACCGCCAAGGCGCAGGAGCTGATGGCCAGGCACACCATCGACGAGGCCCTGCTCGCGTCCCGCACCCACGCCAAGGACACCCCCGGCGCCTGCCGCATCGGCGTGGACGCCCCGTACGAGACGGCGAAGGCGATCCTCCTGGACGCGGTGGCCACCGCGAACCGCTGCCGCGCGGTGTGGAACGAGGCGTACGGCTTCTCGACCGTCGTCGGCTTCGAGCCCGACCTGGAAGTGGTCGAACTCCTCCACACCTCCCTCCTCGTGCAGGGCACGGCGGCGATGACGAAGGCGGAGGCGGGGCAGCGGGCGGGCGGCCGCAAGCGCACGAAGACGTTCCGCCAGGCGTTCCTACTGGCGTACGCGAATCGGCTCGGCGCGCGTCTTGCCGCGGCGGCGGAGGACGTCACCGTGGAGTCGCCGGACGCGGGCGAACTGCTGCCCGTCCTGGCCGCGAGGGACGTGGCCGTCACGTCCCACACGGAGCGCATGTTCCCGGAGACGTCGACCACCCGGGTGCGGGGCGCAACGGACCACGAGGGCTGGACCCACGGAACAGCAGCAGCAAACAAGGCTCACATAACCCCGGCCCAACGCCACCTCCCTTAAACACCCCCGAGCCCCCAGGGGCCCCGCATCCACCTCTGCCCGAACAAGCCTTTCCCGCCCACCCGCCCGATTGCCCCGCGGTGCCAGGGGGTGGGCGGGTTGTGCGTGCGGGTGGGGGTGGGGTGGGCAAGTACAGGCCAGGGTGGGCGGGAAACGTACGGGCCCGGGGTGGGGCGGGCAAGTACGGACCCGGGTGGGGCAGGAAACGTGCAGGCCGGGGTGGGGCGTGCGGGTTGGGGTCAGTTGGCGTCGGCAGGTGCGACGTGCCGCAGACGGGCGCCCGGGACCCACGCATCCGCAGTCGGCAGCGAACGCGAGGGGACGTGGCGGTATGTCCGCCCGGAGCACGGTTCGCGGCGCTCCGGGGCCGGAGTAGCCCTGCGGTCACCGGGCGATAGCGAGGACGGACATACCGGCGCGGCCCCGCCCCCACAGACAGACCAGCCCGCACCCCCCGGCCAGCCCGATATGCCCCGTATCATCACAGAGTGACCTGGCTTCGAGCGCTGAAGGAGACCACTCGCTCGGGGCTGACCGTCGAGCGGAAGCGGCTTGAACCCCTCATCGCCCTCCGCGGCGCAGCCGGCCTCGCCGTCGTCATCGGCGTAAGCCTCACCCTCTTCGGCCCAGCCGTAGCCGCCAGCTCGGCCTTCGGCGCCTTCCAGGCAGCCATCGCCACCTTCCAACGCAGCTGGCGCCCCCGCCCGGAACTCGCCCTGGCCTCCGGAACAAGCCTCGCCATCTCCACCTTCCTCGGCTACCTCACCGGCTCCCACACCCTCCTCTTCCTCGCCCTCCTCTCCCTCTGGACCTTCCTCTCGGGCCTGAGCTGGGCCGCGGGCCCGACCATCGGCCTCATCGCCTCCTCCAACGTCGCGATCATGCTGGTCACGGTCACCCTCCCCGGCTCCCTGGCAGCCGCGGCAGGCCACGCCGCGATGATGGTGGTGGGCGGCGCCATCCAGGCCGCCCTGGTGATCCTGTTCCCCGTACGCAGATGGGGCGCCCACAGAGACGCCCTCGCCGACGCGCTCACGGCCGAGGCCGACTACGCCCGCCGCCTCCGCCACGACCCGCACGCCGACTTCGACCCCGAGCCCCTCATGGCGGCCCGCGACGCGGCGACCGTCACCCCGCGCCAGGCCCGCACCCGCCCCGCCGAACTCCACGGCGCCCGCGGCGTGGCCGAACGCATCCGCCCGGTACTCGCCTCCCTGGCCGACCCGGCGGTGGGCGTACCGGAAGAAGGCCCCGAACGCGACCGCGTACGCGAGATCATGGCCGCGGCGGGCGCGATCCTGGACGCGGCGGCCAGGGCGATCCGGCAGGGCGAACCGGTGAAGATCCCACCCGCGGCCGTGGCCACCCTCCAGACCCCGGACACCGGAGCGATCCTCACGGGCCCGGCGCAGAGAGCGGCGAAGCGCCTGGCGGCACTCCTGCGCGACGTGGTCGAAACAGCAGGCAAGCCCCCCGACAAAGCGGCCGCCCTCACCACAACAGCAACCACCCCCAGAGCAAACCCCCCACCTACCCCAACGCCCCCCACCCCCCTCCTCCGCCCCACCTTCCCCGCCCTCCTCCCCGCAGCCCTGCGCGCCATGCGAACCGAGCTCCGCCGCCGCCACGAATCCCCCGTCACCCGCCACGCCATCCGCGTCACAGCGGTGGCCGCGACCGGTTACCTCCTCGGTACCTGGCTCCCCCTCGGCCACGGCTACTGGGCCCCCATGGCCTCGGTCATGGTGATGCGCCCGGACTTCTCACAGACGTACTCCCGCGCCGTGGCCCGCTTCGGCGGCACTCTCGTCGGCGTAACCCTGGCCACGGGCATCGTGCAGCTTGCGCACCCCGGCACCGGACCCTCCGCGGCACTAGCCGTGCTCTGCGCCGGAATGATGTACCTCCTGATGCGCACGGGCCAGGTCGCCGCCCAGGCCTGCGTCGCCGCGTACGTCGTGTTCCTGCTCGGCATGGGCGGCGAGCAGTGGACGCAGACAGTGCCGGAACGCGTCGTCCTCACCCTCCTCGGCGGCGTCCTCGCGATGATCGCGTACGCCGTGTACCCGGCCTGGGAGACCCCGCGTCTGCGCAACCGCCTGGCCGACTGGCTGATCGCGGACGGCCGCTACGCCGCAGCCGTCGTCGACCGTTACGCCGACCCCGTGGGCAAGGCCTGCCCCGACGTCCGCGGGGCGCTACTCGCCGCCCGCGACGCCCGCATCGCCTGGCAGGAAGCCGCCGCCCGGGCCAAGAACGAACCGGTGCGCCACCGCGGCCTCTCCCGTGCCGCGGCCGGTGACGCCGAGGACGCCCTCGCCCAACTCGGCCGCGTGGCCATGCTGATGGAGGCCCACCTCCCGGACCGCGACGCGACCCCCGTCCCCGCGGCGGCCCGCCTCGCCCAGGCCCTGCGCAAGTCGACCGAGGACGGCGCGAAGGCCGTACGCGAACGCCGCGTCCCGAAGTGGGAAGCCGTACGCAAGGCCCTGGACGAGTGGGACGGCGAGGGCGTCCCCGACCGGGTCGTACGCAGAGGAGCGGGCCTCCTCCTCACGACCCTCGAGGAGCTGTCGGACGCCTTGGACACAGCGCCGCCGCCCATGCTGGTGGACGGTTCAGAAACCGGCGCACAAACACACAGGGGCGGACAAACAGACAGGGGCGCACAAACGGACAGCGGACCGCAGGACCCCGAACAAGGTCCCACGGCCCGCTGAGGCGACACCCCGAAAGACTCCCGAAAGACTCAGGACTGCGGAAGCCCCGCAGTAGGCAGCCCCTCGGGCAGCTTCCCGCCCTCGGTCCTCGTGAACTGATCCTGGCCCGCGCCCTGCCAAGAGACCGTCATCGACGTCCCGTTGACCGACTCGACCGTGCCCTCGGTGCGGTCCGAGTCACCCTTGGCGCACTTCAGCTTGATCGCATCGCCAGCCGCGGTCCCACTGCACAGGACGTTCTCCCCGAGCAGCGTCGCCTGCTTCCCGGCGATGACCAGCGCGAGCGGATTCCCGTCGGCGGTGGCGACCCAACTGCCCTCGGAGCTCCCGTCCTTGGCCCCCGAGTCGGAACCCTCGTCCGGCGTCTCGGAACCGTCGGCCCCGGCCGATGAACCGGCGGAGGAACCCGCCGAGCTCGACCCCTTGTCCTTGCCCTCGTCCTCACCGTCGCCGCCGTCACTGCTGCAACCGGTCAGGACAAGGGCGGCGACAAGACCCGCCGCCGCGGCACCGATACGTACGTTCCGGACGTGCATGCGCACTGAAGTCCCCCTACATGGCGCTCGAGCGCCACGACGCTCGAATCAGGTCAGTGAATCGCGCGCCAAGCTACCAGGACGACTTGCGCACCCCAGGGAGGAATCCGGCGTGCGCTTGGTCACGCAGCTTCACCCTGGAGAGGCCGAACTTCCCCACGTATCCGCGCGGGCGGCCGTCGACGCTGTCCCGGTTGCGCACGCGCGTCGCACTCGCGTCCCGCGGCTGCCGCGCCAACTCCGCCTGGGCGGCGAGGCGTTCGGACTCGCCCGTGCCGGGCCTGCGGACGATCTCCTTCAGCTCGGCCCGCCGCGCGGCGTACCGCGCGACGATCTCGCGCCGCTTCTCGTTCTTCGCGATCTTGCTCTTCTTGGCCATCAGACCCTCACCCCACGCGCACGGATCCTGGCCACGGCGGCCTCGATGCCGATGGTGTCGACGGTCTTGATGCCCTTGGCGCTGAGCCGCAGCCGCACATGGCGGCCCTCGCTCGGCAGCCAGTAGCGCTTGCGCTGGACGTTGATGTCGAACCGGCGTGACGTGCGCCGGTGCGAATGCGAGATCTGGTTGCCGAAGCCCGGCGTGGCGCCGGTCAGCTGGCAGTGGGCGGACATGGTGACGCACCTCTCGGTCGTGGGGAGGAGATCCCCTGCGGAGCCGTTTTGAAAACGGGATTCATTTTCATACACTAGCGGCATGGCTCGCAACGAACTCCGCCCGATCATCAAGCTCCGGTCCACGGCCGGAACCGGCTACACGTACGTGACCCGCAAGAACCGCCGTAACGACCCCGACCGCATGACGCTGCGCAAGTACGACCCGGTCGTCGGGCGTCACGTCGATTTCCGAGAGGAGCGCTGACCGCCATGCGCAAGGACATCCACCCGCCGTACGGCCCCGTCGTCTTCCGCGACAAGTCCGCCGGCTTCGCCTTCCTCACCCGGTCCACCGCGACCAGCGAGAAGACGGTCGAGTGGGAGGACGGGCGTACCTACCCCGTCATCGACGTCGAGGTCTCCTCCGCGAGCCACCCCTTCTACACGGGCACGGCAAAGGTCCTGGACACCGCGGGCCGCGTGGAGCGCTTCGAGCGCCGCTACAGCGCGCGTCGAGCGCGATGAGCGCGACGAACCCCCGGGCCATGGACGTCGCCATCGTCGGCGGTCTGCACTCCGAGGCCCGCAAGGAGGCCGTCGAGCGGCTCCTGGTCACCGTCCCGGGGAGCGTGGCGCTCCATCACGACCTGGCGACGGCCGTGCACGGCACGGTCGTACGTACGGTGCGCGATGCCAGCGGAGTGCTCTCCACCGGCGAGGCGCCGCTGGTCAACGACTGTGCGTGCTGCGCCCTGCGCGAGGACCTGGTGCCCGAGCTCGAACGGCTCGCGGACTCCGGTCTCACGCGCCTCGCGGTCGTCGAGCTGTGGGACTCCGTCGAGCCCAAGGCGATGGCCGAGGTGATCACCGCGCACGCGCACGAGGGGATGCGGCTGAGCGGTGTGATCACGGCCGTCGACCCGGCCCTCCTCCTGCCCTACCTCGGCAACGGCGACGACCTCATGGAGGCCGGGCTCGCCGCGGCCACCACGGATCAGCGCACCGTCGCCGACACCTGGGCCCGCCAGCTCGAGTACGCCCCCGTGCTCGCCGTCGCGGACTCCCCGGAAGCCGACGACGAGGACCGCGCGCTGCTCGCCCAGCTCCACCCGACCGCCCGTCAGGTCCCGATCAGC
>NZ_BAAAUG010000007.1:0-16489 GCF_039533825.1 Streptomyces rectiviolaceus | reverse complement strand
CCACCGACTGGGACCCTGCCCGCACCTACGCCTTCGCCTCCCTGCGGGACTCCCGCGTTCCCGCGCTCGCCGGGTACGACGTCGAGTCGGCCGCCGCGGCCCAGCATCCGTCGTGCGCGCTGCTGCCGACCGACGCCGACGAGGCCGGGGTCGCCACCCTCGTATGGCACCGGGACCGGCCCTTCCACCCGGAGCGGCTCTACCAGGCCCTGGAGGACCTGACCTGCGCCGCGGCCCGCAGCCGTGGCCGGTTCTGGCTCGCCGACCACCCGGACACGCTGCTCGGCTGGGACGCGGCGGGCGGCGCGCTGTGCGTGGAGAGCGCGGGGCCCTGGCTGGCCTCGCTGCCTGACGCCGCGTGGGAGATGGTGCCGCCGGTGCGGCGCGCGGCGGCGGCACTCGACTGGCATCCGGAGCACGGCGACTGCTGCCAGCACCTGGTCTTCATCTCGCCGGGCCTGGACCGCGAGGGTCTCGAAGAGGTCCTGGAGTCATGCCTGTTGACGGACGAGGAGTACGCCGCCGGGCGCGAGGCCTGGAAACACCTGCCCCCCGCCTTCGACACCCTCCTGGAGGTCTGAATGTCCCCCCGCAAGCCGTCCCCGCGCGTCCAGAAGCCGCGTCCCAACCCTCTGGACCAGGCGAAGATCACGTACATCGACTACAAGGACACGGAGCTGCTCCGCAGGTTCATCTCGGACCGGGGGAAGATCCGCTCCCGGCGGGTCACCCGGGTCTCCGCCCAGCAGCAGCGGTTGCTCGCGCGGGCGATCAAGAACGCTCGGGAGATGGCGTTGCTGCCGTACGGCCCGGCTCGCTGAACCGCCCACACACGGCGCCCCCCACCCGCACGGCGCCCCGCATCCCGGCACCCAGGCAGGGGATTTCCTACGGTTGATCCGTAGGGGGTCCCCTGCCTTCTGTTGTGCCCCTCCTGTTGTGCCCACGTAGACGGTGGAACAAGAAGGGCGCGGGATGCGTCTCCTCCTACGTACATGAACGCGTTCGCATGTCATGCGGGGACCTGGGCAGGTGCTGACAGAGCTGTAACCAAGGGAACACCCCCCGTGCACGTGCATCTGCCCATGCATCGGCATGTGAACACAGCTATGATCCGGGACAGTTGACCACTGCATCTAGAGCCACATCAGGCACTGCACCACCGGGGAGCGACTGTGCACCACGTGTTTAACGGCATGGCTGCCACGGAGCTTCACGGGGTGGCCTGGCAGAAGAGCAGGCACAGCAACTCGCAGGGATCCTGCGTGGAGTTCGCGAAACTGCCGGGCGGCGACGTCGCCGTACGCAACTCGCGGTTTCCCGACGGCCCGGCGCTCGTCTACACGCGCGCCGAGATCGAGGCGATGCTGCTCGGGATGAAGGACGGGGAGTTCGACCACCTGATAGGTGGTTAGCCCCGCTGCTGAATGACGCTGCCGAATGACGTGCGTCGGTCGGCGGTCGCCCGCTAGACCAGCTGGAACAGCGCCCAGACGACCTTGCCGCGCAGTGCGCCCGCGAGCGGGTGCCAGCCCCAGCTGTCGCTGAACGAGTCCACCAGGAACAGGCCGCGGCCCGACTCGGCCGAGAAGTCGTCGTCCGTCTCGCGCGCGACGGGACTGTCGTCGCTGGGGTCGCGCACGGCGCACACCAGACGCGAGGTCCAGCGCATCAAGTGCAGCCGCACCGGCGGGCCCTGGTCGCGCGGGGTGTCGGACGGCAGGGCATGTCTCAGGGCGTTGGTGACCAACTCGGAGACGACGAGGGCGATGTCGTCGAAGCGCTCTTCCAGTTCCCACTGGGTCAGCGTCTTGCGCGTGAACTGCCGTGCGCTGCCCACCGCTTCGTAGCGGGCGGGCAGAGAGCAGGAAGCCGCGCTGGAGACCGCTGAGGGGTCGAGTGGGGGAAGCCCCTGCCGTAACGGCTCGAGCATGGTCGATCCATTCGTCCCCATGCGAGGCACTCCCCGGTTTCGCGGTACATAGCGATGGAGCGGTGGTGCGGTCGGTACAACGACGCTGCGACGCGTCGGCACAGCTCGGCCCGACGGTGATACAGCGGTGGCGCGCGGACCATGGTTCCGAATGCGTACAGCAGATGCAAGGGCAGATGCACGTGCACGCGCCGGACTTGCTCGTTCCCGTGCCACTTCTTGCCCATTTCTTCCTACGACTTCTTGTGGAGGACTTCCGAAGGCTTTCCGTTTCTGTAACCGGATGAGTACGGCCTGAAGCGTTTAATGGCAGACTGCTGGCTTCCAAGTGATGGGGAGGATTGAGCGAAGTGACCGCAGGGGAGTCGAGCGGCTCGGTCGTACGGCGCATGCTCCTTGGCTCGCAACTCAGGCGCCTGAGGGAATCGCGCGGCATCACTCGTGAAGCGGCCGGCTACTCGATCCGAGCCTCCGAGTCGAAGATCAGCCGCATGGAGTTGGGACGGGTGAGCTTCAAGTCCAGGGACGTCGAGGACCTGTTGACGCTGTACGGCGTCACCGACGAGGCCGAGCGGGTCGCACTGCTCTCGCTCGCCAAGGAGGCCAACCTCGCCGGCTGGTGGCACAGTTACTCGGATGTCCTGCCGGGCTGGTTCCAAACGTACGTTGGTCTCGAAGGCGCCGCTTCCCTCATCCGCGTCTACGAAGTCCAGTTCGTCAACGGCCTGTTGCAGACCGAGGCGTACGCGCACGCGGTCGTCGCGCGCGGCATGAAGGGCGCGAGCAAGGCGGACATCGAGCGCCGAGTCGCCCTGCGCCTCGAACGCCAGAAGCTGCTCATCGCCGAGCGCGCTCCCCGCTTCCACTGCGTACTCGACGAGGCCGCGCTCCGACGCCCTTATGGGGACCGGGAAGTGATGCGCGGTCAGATTCAGCACCTGATCGACATTTCCGAACGGCCGAATGTCACCCTTCAGGTCATGCCGTTCAGTTTCGGTGGGCACTCGGGCGAGAGCGGAGCGTTCACCATGCTGCGCTTCCCGGAATCGGACCTCTCGGACGTCGTGTACGTGGAGCAGCTGACGGGAGCGCTGTACCTCGACAAGCCCGAGGAAGTCGGCCAGTACGAGCGGGTGGTGAGCGAGCTGCAGAGCGACAGCCCCAATCCGGCCGATAGTCGCGACCTTCTCCGTGGTCTGCTCCAACTCACCTGATACATCAGTACGATGACGTGAAATCAGATGTCTGCACAGTCTGCGGCAAGGGGTCTCATGTCCTTCTTCACTGACCTGGCTCACCAGTACATAGACGGTGAGTGGAAGGCCGGTTCCGGCTCCTGGGACATCATCGACTTCAATCCGTACAACGGGGAGAAGCTGGCGTCGATCACCGTGGCGACGGCCGACGAGGTGGACCAGGCCTACCGAGCGGCCGAGCGTGCGCAGAAGGCGTGGGGCGCGACCAACCCCTATGCCCGGCGCACCGTCTTCGAGCGTGCCCTGCGCATCGTCGAGGACCGTGAGGAAGAGATATCCGAGGCGATCGTCGCCGAGCTGGGCGGCACCCGGCTCAAGGCCGCCTTCGAGATCCACCTCACCAAGGAATTCCTGCGCGAGGCCGTCCACGTCGCGCTGCAGCCCGAGGGCCGCATCCTGCCCTCGCCCGACGGCACCAAGGAGAACCGCCTCTACCGCGTCCCGGTGGGCGTGGTCGGCGTCATCAGCCCCTTCAACTTCCCGCTGTTGCTCTCCCTCAAGACGGTCGCCCCGGCGCTCGCCCTGGGCAACGCGGTGGTGCTCAAGCCGCACCAGAACACGCCCGTGATGGGCGGCAGCTTCCTTGCGAAGCTGTTCGAGGAGGCGGGCCTTCCGGCCGGCGTCCTGAACGTGGTCATCACCGACATCGCCGAGATCGGTGACGCCTTCATCGAGCACCCGGTGCCGAGCGTCATCTCGTTCACGGGCTCGGACCGCGTGGGCCGTCATGTCGGCACGGTCTGTGCCTCGCACTTCAAGCGTTCGATCCTGGAGCTCGGCGGCAACAGCGCCCTTGTCGTGCTCGACGACGCGGACATCGACTACGCCGTGGACGCCGCGGTCTTCAGCCGGTTCGTGCACCAGGGCCAGGTCTGCATGGCCGCCAACCGCATCCTTGTCGACCGGTCCCTGGAGGCGGAGTTCACCGAGAAGTTCGTCGCGAAGGTCGCGTCCCTGAACGTCGGAGACCCGGCGGACCCGGCGACCCACATCGGCCCGCTGATCAACTCCTCGCAGGCGGACGCGGTGACGAAGACCGTCGATCAGGCGGTGGCCGCGGGCGCCAAGGCCCTCCTGCACGGCAGCACCGAGGGCAGTCTGGTGGCGCCCACCGTCCTCACGGACCTGCCCGCCGACTCCCCTCTCCTGCACCAGGAGATCTTCGGCCCGGTGGCGCTGCTCGTGCCCTTCGAGGGCGAGGAAGACGCCGTACGCATCGCCAACGACACTCCGTACGGACTCAGCGGCGCCGTCCACACGGCCGACATCGAGCGTGGTGTGCGATTCGCGCGGAGGGTCAACAGCGGCATGTTCCACGTGAACGACGGCACCGTGCACGACGAGCCGATCGTGCCCTTCGGCGGCGAGAAGCACTCGGGCGTCGGGCGCCTCAACGGCGAGTCGACGGTGGAGGCGTTCACGACGCAGACGTGGATCTCGGTGCAGCACGGGCGCTCCCGATTCCCCTTCTGAGCCTCTGAGCCTCTGAGTATCTGAGCCTCCGGGCCTCTGAGCGGCCTTCCGCGTACGTCGCGAACTCCCGGACCCTTGCGGACAGAACCTGACCGCAAGGGTCCGTAACGTCAGTGGTGTCGGAAAGCCCGGCAGGCTCTACAGGCTCGGAGAGGCGGACCCCATGGTCACCCACGTCAACGCAGAGGCCCCCGGCGACGAGCGCGGCGCGCTGCTCGCCTTCCTCGACGCCGAGCGCGGCGGCATCCGGCGGGCGCTGATCGGCCTGAGCGACGAGCAGGCGGCCACGAAGCCGAGCGTCAGCGAGCTCTCGCTCTCCGGGCTGCTCAAGCACGTCGCGGAGGTCGAGGAGGGCTGGATCGCGCGGGCGCGGGGCGTCGACCCGGCGATCGAGCGCACCGAGGCGAACTGGGACGAGTGCTTCCGCCTTGTCGAGGGCGAGACGGTGGATTCGGCGCTCGCGTACTGGCGCCAAGTCGCCGACCGCACCGAGGAGTTCATTCGTTCCCTGCCCACCCTCGACGCGACCTTCGCGCTGCCGGACCAGCCGTGGTTCCCGAAGGAGGACGTGTCGATGCGGTGGGTGCTGCTCCGCCTGATCACCGAGATGTCCCGGCACTCGGGCCACGCCGACATCATCCGCGAGACCCTCGACGGCAAGACGGCGTTCGAGCTGGTGGCCCTGGAGCGCGGCGAGAGCTGGGGCTAGGGGGCGAGGGCCTCGCGCAGCTCCTTGGCCCGCTGCAGCTCGTCGGCCGCGGACAGCCGTTCCTCCTCGGTGAGCCGGACCGCCGCGGCCCGGTCGAGCCACTCGGCCGGCTGCTCCGGCTCGCCGAGCTGCGCGGCCATCTCGGCCCGCACGACGTAGAGCTTCACGAGCTGTACGGGCGTGGGGGCGCCGTCCGCCGCGAGGGCGTGGTCGATGATGCGGGCCGCCGCCGTATGGTCCTGCTTGGACTCGCCCAGGAGCACGGCCTGGTGCAGGGCGCGTGCGTACCGCTCCTTCGGCACCTCCGGGTGCTCCAGGGACTCGGCGGTGCGCTGTCCGACGCGGATGGAGTTGCCCGCCGGGTCCGACATGAGGAACTGCCGCATTCCGTAGCTCATGTCCTTCAGGGCGCCGATGCGGGGCAGGCCGCGGGTGGGGATCCGCCCGAGGGTCTGCTTGAGTCCGGCGCGGAAGGAGGCGTGGAGGGTGTCCACGTCGTCGGTGATGACGTAACAGGCGCTGTAGGACGCCTTGGGGTCGTAGTCCTTCATGCGGAAGAACTGGAACTCCATGTCGCCGCGCTCGACGACGCCGTAGGGGTAGGGGCTCTTCTGGTAGTACGTCACCTCGAAGCCGATGGCTTTGTAGAAGTCGAGCGTCTCGTCGAGCGCGTGGGAGGGGAACAGGGGGATCATTGTCTCGGCCACACCGCTACTCTAATCAAAGTTGATTAGGGAGAGAGGGAGGTGGCTTTCATGTCGGCGATCCGGCTGCTGGTCCTCGGCGCCGTCCGTCAGCACGGACGGGCCCACGGCTATCAAGTGCGCAACGACCTGGAGTACTGGGGCGCACATGAGTGGTCCAACGCCAAGCCCGGCTCGATCTACCACGCGCTGAAGCAGATGGCCAAGCAAGGCCTGCTGCTCGCGCACGAGATCGCCCCGTCGACCGCGGGCGGCCCGCCGCGCACGGAGTACGAGATCACGGAGGCGGGCACCGAGGAGTTCCTGAATCTGCTCCGGACCAACCTGGTCGCGTACGAACAGCGGCCTGACGTGCTCTCGGCGGCCCTCGGTTTCATCGTCGACCTGCCACGCGACGAGGTCGTCGATCTGCTGAAGCAGCGGGTGCGGGGCATCGAGGAGTGGCGCAGGTCCGCCACGGAGTACTACACGCCCGAGGACGGCCCGGAGCAGCTCGGGCACATCGGCGAGATCATGAACCTCTGGGTCCACACGGCCGACGGGGGCGTGGAGTGGACGCGCGGCCTGATCAAGCGGATCGAGGGCGGGGCGTACACGTTCGCGGGGGAGGGTGAGCCGTTCGTGGGCATCCTTGCCGAGGGCGAGGTGAACCCGTTCGCGACCGGGGCGCCGCACACGGAGGACGAGTACTGATCGACTGATCGACGCGGGGCGGGCCAGCCGCTGATCAAGTTTGACTAATCCTGGGTTCGGGAGTACCTTCCTTCGCGTCGGACTTGTAGTCAAGTTTGACTACGGGGTGGCACGGGCTCGGAGGGAGTCGGATGACGGACGCGATCGTCGTCGAGGGTGCACGGAAGCGGTACGGGGAGAAGTGGGCGCTCGACGGACTTGACCTGAGGGTCGGGCGCGGCACGGTGCACGGCATGCTCGGCCCGAACGGCGCGGGCAAGACCACCGTGGTGCGGGTGCTCGCCACGCTGCTGCGGGCGGACGAGGGCCGGGCGGAGGTCGCCGGGTACGACGTGCACAGGCAGCCGGACGAGGTGCGCAGGCGCATCGGCCTGCTCGGCCAGCACGCCGCGCTCGACGAGGAGTTGAGCGGTCGGCAGAACCTGGACATGTTCGGGCGGCTCTACCACCTGGGCGCACGGCACGCGCGCGTGCGGGCCGATGAGCTCCTGGAGCGCTTCGGGCTCGGCGACACCGGCCGCAAGGCGGTCAAGCAGTACAGCGGCGGCATGCGGCGCCGCCTGGACCTCGCCGCCTCGCTCATCACGGAGCCCGACGTGCTGTTCCTGGACGAGCCGACGACGGGCCTGGACCCCCGAGGCCGCACGGAGGTCTGGGAGGCGGTGCGCTCGCTGGTCGACGGCGGTACGACGGTGCTGCTCACCACGCAGTACCTCGAAGAGGCGGACCAGCTCGCCCACCGCATCTCGGTGATCGACCGGGGCCGGGTCATCGCGGACGGCACGGCGGACGAGCTGAAGTCGAGGACCGGCGGCGACCGGATCGACGTGGTGGTGCGCGACGCGGCCCAACTGGAGCTCGTGGCACGCCTCCTGCCCGGCGACGCCACGCTGGACGCGGACCGGCGCCTTGCCAGCGCGCCGGTGGTGGACCGGATGGGGGCGCTCACCGGGGTCGTGCAGGCCCTGCGGGACGCCGGTGTCGAGGCGGAGGACATCGCGGTGCGCAGGCCGACCCTGGACGAGGTGTTCCTGCGCCTTACGGGCCGCGCGGATGACCAGGAGGACCAGGAAGGCCGCGAAGACGGCGAAGACCGGGAACGTACGAAGGAGACCGTGTGAGCGCGACGATAACGAGCCGTACGCCCGCGGTGAGCGGTGCACCCGTCAGGTGGGCCGCGATCGACTCCTGGACCATGACGCGGCGCGAACTCGCCCACTGGGCGCGGCAGCCCGTGCAGGTGCTCGTCGGCCTGGTCTTCCCGGTGATGTTCCTGCTGATGTTCAACTACCTGATCGGCGGCGGAAAGGGCATCGCGGGCACCTACGCCGAGTTCCTGGTGCCCGGCATGTTCGCGCTGACCATGGCCTTCGGCCTGGACGCGACGATGGTCGCCGTCACGCAGGACCTCAACAAGGGTGTGATCGACCGCTTCCGGTCCATGCCGATGACCAACGGCGCCGTCCTGGTGGGCCGTTCGGTCGCGGACATGCTGCAGTCGCTCGTCTCGCTGCTCGTCATGATCGGCGTCGGCCTCGCGATCGGCTGGCGCTGGCACGGCTCGTTCGGTGCGGCGCTCGGCGCGGTCGGTCTGCTGCTCCTGCTGCGGTTCGCGATGCTGTGGATCGGCATCCACCTTGCGATGGTGGTGGGCAAGCCGGAGATGGTCATGGCCGTGCAGATCCTGGTCTGGCCGGTCGGCTTCCTCTCCAACGCCTTCACGGTCCCGCAGAACATGCCGGGCTGGCTCGGCGCGACGGTCGAGTGGAACCCGATGTCGGCGACGGCCACGGCGGTGCGTGACCTGTTCGGCAACGACCCCGGGGTGGTGGGCACTTCATGGGCCGCCGAGCATGCGGGGCTGATGGCCGTGGTGTGGCCCGTGGTGCTCGTGGGGGTGTTCATGCCGCTGGCGGTGCGGAGGTTCGGGGGGCTCAGCAAGTAGCCGCGTGAATCCGTGCGGGCCCTAGTGCCCTAGTGCCCTCGTGCCCCAGTGCCTTAGTGGTGGAACCCCGTGGCCGCGTCCCTGTCCCGCGTCAACGGGTGCGGCTGCTGCCGCAGTTCGGGCACCAGGCTGCTCAGGTCCGCCAGGAAGAGCTCCGCGAGGTCGGCCGTGAAGCCGTTGCGGCAGACCACGCGGAGCACCGCCAGGTCCTCGCGGTGCGCCGGGAAGGTGTACGCGGGGACCAGCCAGCCGCGCTCGCGAAGCCGCCGGGACACGTCGAAGACGTCGTACGCCTTCACGTCGTCCCGCGTGGTGAAGGCGAACACCGGCAGCTGGTCGCCGCGGGTGATCAGCCGGAAGTCGCCGAGCGCGTCGACGCGTTCCGCGAGGCCGCGGGCGACGTCCCTGGCCGCCTGCTGGACGGCGCGGAAGCCCTCGCGGCCCAGGCGCAGGAACGTGTAGTACTGCGCGGCGACCTGCGCACCCGGCCGGGAGAAGTTCAGCGCGAACGTCGGCATGTCACCGCCGAGGTAGTTCACCCGGAACACCAGCTCCTCCGGCAGCGCGTTCGCGTCCCGCCACAGCGCCCAGCCGACGCCCGGGTAGACCAGGCCGTACTTGTGGCCCGATGTGTTGATCGACGCCACCCTCGGAAGGCGGAAGTCCCACTCCAGGTCCTCGTCGAGGAAGGGCGCCACCATCGCCCCTGACGCGCCGTCGACGTGCACGGGGATGTCGAGCCCGGTGCGCTCCTGGAGGTCGTCGAGGGCCGCGCAGAGCTCGGCCACCGGCTCGTACGACCCGTCGAAGGTGGAGCCGAGCACGGCCACGACGCCGATCGTGTTCTCGTCGCAGAGCTCGGCTGCGGCCTCCGGATCGAGGTGGAACCGGTCGCCCTCCATGGGGATCTGGCGCGCCTCGACCTCCCAGAAGTTGCAGAACTTCTCCCAGCAGACCTGGACGTTGACGCCCATGACGAGGTTGGGGCGTGCGGTGGGCGATGGATAGCGGTCGATGTTGCGCTTGTCCTTGGCCCAGCGGCGCTTGAGCGCCATCCCGGCGAGCATGCACGCCTCGCTCGACCCGGTCGTCGAGCAGCCGACGGCGCCCGTGGGGTCGGGCGCGTGCCACAGGTCGGCGAGCATGGCCACGCAGCGCCGCTCCAGCTCGGCGGTGTGCGGGTACTCGTCCTTGTCGATCATGTTCTTGTCCCGGCACTCCTCCATGAGGACGCCGGCCTGCGGCTCCATCCACGTGGTGACGAAGGTCGCGAGATTGAGGCGTGAGTTTCCGTCCAGCATCAGCTCGTCGTGCACCAGCTGGTACGCCGTCGTGGGCGGCAGCGGTCCGTCCGGGAGGCGGTGCTTGGGCGGAGCCTCGGTCATGCCGCTGACCGGGTTGGCCTCTCCGTAGAAGGGGTTCACCGCGAGGGTGCGCTCCCTGGAGTCGCCGTTCGGGCCGTCGCTGTGGTGGAGCGGCATGGGCGGTCTCCTCGGGGCTGAGGTCTTCTGTCCCTGTACGGGGGTGTCCGGGGCTTTCATGTCCCTGTTGGCGAGGATATGGGCGGCTGCCGGAGCCTGCACTTGCACCTCACGTGACGTGAGGACTCAGGCTGAGGCGCGTACCGAGAGAGAGGGCGGGAGCCATGAGCTACTCCGTGGGACAGGTCGCCGGTTTCGCCGGAGTGACGGTGCGCACGCTGCACCACTACGACGAGATCGGCCTGCTCGTACCCAGCGAGCGCAGCCACGCGGGCCACCGGCGCTACAGCGACGGCGACCTGGACCGGCTGCAACAGATCTTGTTCTACCGGGAGCTCGGCTTCCCCCTGGACGAGGTGGCGTCCCTCCTGGACGACCCGGATACGGACCCGCGCGAGCACCTGCGCCGCCAGCACGAGCTGTTGACCGCCCGGATCACCAAGCTCCAGGAGATGGCCGCCGCCGTCGAGACCGCCATGGAGGCGAAGAAGATGGGCATCAACCTCACGCCCGAGGAGAAGTTCGAGGTCTTCGGGGACCACGACCCCGACCAGTACGCGGAGGAGGTCGAGCGGCGCTGGGGCGACACCGACGCCTACAAGGAGTCGCAGCGCAAGGCCGCCGCGTACACCAAGGAGGACTGGCAGCGGATCAACGACGAGTTCGCCGCGGTGCACGCGCGCATGGGCGACGCGCTCGCCAGGGGCCTGCCCGCGGACTCCGAGGAGGCGATGGACGTCGCGGAGGAACACCGCCGCTTCATCACGCGCTTCCACTACGACTGCTCGTACGAGATCCACACCTGCCTCGGCGAGATGTACGTGGCGGACGAGCGGTTCACGGCCACCTACGAGGCCATCCGGCCCGGCCTCGCGGTCTACATGCGGGACGCGATGCTGGCGAACGCGGCGCGGAACAGCTGAGCCGCGAGGATCGGTAGGCCGCGAGGATCGGTAAGGGTCGAGGATCGGTAAGGGGCACCCGGCTATGGCGGGTGCCCCTTACGACTGCTGCTTACTGCTCCTGCGCGATCACGACCGCCGTGCCGTAGGCGCACACCTCCGTGCCGACGTCGGCCGCCTCGGTGACGTCGAAGCGCATCATGAGGACCGCGTTGCCGCCCCGCGCGCGTGCCTGCTCGATGAGGCGCTCCATGGCCTGGTTGCGGGTCTCCACCAGCGTCTTCGTGAGCCCCTTGAGCTCGCCGCCGATCATGGACTTGAGGCCCGCGCCGATCTGGCTGCCCAGGTGCCGGGAGCGCACGGTGAGGCCGAAGACCTCACCGATAACCTGTTGTACGCGGTACCCCGGTACGTCGTTCGTCGTCACGACCAGTACGTCGGAGTGCGGGTCGGTGCCACCGCCGAAATCTTCGATACCCATGGCACACAGCTTTGTCCCAGAACACGCACAGTGCACCCTGGGGAGAGCAGTGGAACCTGGGCACGTCACCTCGCGTTGATAGCTTTGGGCGGCCATCCCCGCCGCACCGCCCTCTCACCTCGCCCTCTCACCCTCAGGAGCCCGGAACCGTGACGACGCTTGCGCTCGGACCAAGCTGGCTGGATCCGGATTACCTCCTGAACACGTTCGGGGTCTGGGGCCTGCTCGCGATCGTCTTCGCCGAGTCGGGGCTGCTCATCGGCTTCTTCCTGCCGGGCGACTCGCTGCTGTTCACGACGGGCCTGCTGATCACGACGAAGCAGCTGGACTTCCCGCTCTGGCTCTGTGTCGTCCTCATCTGCATCGCCGCGATCCTCGGCGACCAGGCGGGCTATCTCTTCGGCAAGAAGGTCGGCCCCGCGCTCTTCAACCGCCCGGACTCCAAGCTGTTCAAGCAGGAGAACGTGGTCAAGGCGCACGAGTTCTTCGAGAAGTACGGCCCGAAGTCCCTGGTCCTTGCCCGCTTCGTGCCCATCGTGCGGACGTTCACGCCGATCATCGCGGGCGTCAGCGGCATGCGGTACCGCTCGTTCATCACGTTCAACATCATCGGCGGCGTCCTCTGGGGCGCGGGTGTGACGTTGCTCGGCGCGTGGCTCGGCAACATCGAGTTCGTGCACAAGAACATCGAGGCGATCCTCATCCTGATCGTCCTGATCTCGGTGGTGCCGATCGTGATCGAGTTCCTGCGGGCGCGCGGCAAGTCCAAGAAGGTGGCCGCGGCCGCGGGCGACGCCCCCGGGGCGGCCCCGGCGTCGCGCGGCCGGCACGCCAAGCGGTAGTCAGAAGCCTCGGGTCCGCTTCGCCGCTCGGCGGTTCGCCGCCGTGGTGGCGCCCGGGATCTTGAGGATCATGCGCGAGATCTCGCTGCCCAGGTTCACGCCGATCGCGATGGCCAGTGCAGTCGCCGCCGCCTTGGTGAGCGAGTTGATGCCCGTGTTCATGTCGTTCTGGGCGAGGGCGAGCAGACCGAAGTACGTCGCGCTACCGGGCAGCAGCGGGCCGATGGCCGCGGTGACGTACGGCAGTGAAGAGGCGAAGCGGTAGCGCGAGAACAGCTGCCCGAACAGGCCCACGAGCCCGGCCGCGACGGCCGTCGCCGCGACCGGCGAGAGCTCGAGCGACGTCTGCGCGAGGGCGCCGAACATGACCCAGGCGATACCGCCGTTGAGGGTCACGATCAGCACGGTGTGACGTTCCTGCTGGAGCAATATCGCGAAGGCGAGGCTCAGCGCCATCGACGCCAGGATCTGGATCACCGGGCGCGAGTCGGTCGCCACGAACGCCGTCTCCGGCTGCAGGCTCGTCGCGTCCAGCATCACGCCGAGCGAAAGCACGAGCAGTACGCCGCAGACGATGCCCACGACGAGATAGCAGACCTCCAGGAGGCGCGCAGCCGCCGTGATGTAGTAGCCGGTCAGGCCGTCCTGGACGCCCGCCACCAGGGCTCTTCCGGGGATCAGGGCGAAGAGGCCACCCGTGATCACCGCGGACGCGTTGACCTCCTGAGAGTGCACGAGGCTGAGCGTGACGCCCATCGCGGCGGGCGGCATCGCGGCGCCCACGAACTGGTAGAACTCCGGAAGACCGCGGCCCGCGCACAGCCAGGCGAGCCGGTCGCCGAGCATCGCGCCGAACGCCGCGACCAGGAAGACCAGGGCGCCACCGCCGACGAGCACGGACGCCGAGCCCGCCAGCAGCCCGCTGGCCGCCGTGAGCGCCCAGCCGGGGTAGGGGTGGCGGTTACGCCGGATCGCCGCCAGACGGCGGTAGGCCTCCTCCAGGGAGATGTCGGTGTCCGTGTCGCTGATGTCGTCCACCAGCTGGAAGACGGCCGCGAGACGGGTGTAGTCGGTGCCGCGGCGGCGCACGGTCCTGGAGGCCGTGACCGGGTCGTCCACCAGGGACGGCTGGTGCGAGATCGAGAGCAGCGTGAACGTGACGGTCGGCTCGCAGCGGTCAAGGCCGTAGCTGCGGCAGACGGCGAACATCGCCGCCTCCACGTCTTCGGCGCCCTCACCGCCCGCGAGCAGCAGCTCGCCGATACGCAGCGTCAGGTCGAGCACGCGCGGCACGGCGGGCCCGGTCTCGTCCTCGTGCCTCTGCGAGGCCTCCGGAGTGGGCCGTTCGGCGACCGGCATGCGCAGCATCGTGCGCATCTGGTCCTGCCAGGGCGTCTCCTTGGTGAGCTTCACCAGGGGGATGCCGTGCGGGGGCGTGAAGGCGGCGGGCGCGTTGCGGGAGCTGTAGGTGTTCGGCGTGGTGAACGCCGACTTCTCGGTCTCCTGGGTGGTCGACGAGAGATTCGACGCGAGGTTCGGCAGACCGGTCGGGATCGCGAACTCGGAGGTCGTCTGCGCTTCGTCCTCGGGCACCGGTGGCTGCGGCGTCACGCCGGCGGGCTGGGTGAAAGCGCTCCGTGCCTCGTCCGACTGTGGCTTGCGGTCTTCGGCCTCCTGGTCAGCCACTTTTACTGCCTCGCTCCCACATACGAACCCTGCGCACCTCCAGTACGAACAGTATGCGCACAGATACGCGAACGGGCCGCGCGGTCTTCGTGAAGATCGCGCGGCCCGTCAGCGGCCGTCAGTGGCGGGGGAGGGCACTCAGTGACCCTGCGCCTCCGCGCGCTTGTAGGACTTCTCGATCTCGGCCTCGGCGTCCGCGCGGCCGACCCAGTCGGCGCCCTCGACGGACTTGCCGGGCTCCAGGTCCTTGTAGACCTCGAAGAAGTGCTGGATCTCCAGGCGGTCGAACTCGGAGACGTGGTGGATGTCGCGCAGGTGCTCCACGCGCGGGTCCGACGCCGGGACGCAGAGCAGCTTGTCGTCGCCGCCCGCCTCGTCGGTCATCCGGAACATGCCGATCGCGCGGCACTTGATGAGGCAGCCCGGGAAGGTCGGCTCGTCCAGGATGACGAGGGCGTCCAGCGGGTCACCGTCCTCGCCGAGGGTGTTCTCGACGAAGCCGTAGTCCGCGGGGTAGCTGGTCGACGTGAAGAGGCGACGGTCCAAGCGGATCCGGCCGGTCTCGTGGTCCACCTCGTACTTGTTCCGCGAACCCTTCGGAATCTCGATGGTGACGTCGAACTCCACGGGTGGCTCCTCCATGATCAGCACATACTTCGGGTGGTTAAGTGTCCCTCACGCAGATGTGTGATCGCGAAAGGGGCTGGTCGTCGTGCCCGAGCTCAAGCCTTGGCAGCAGACCCGGCAGCAAGTTCGGGAGCTGCTGAAGCAGCTTCCCAAGCCTCCGGCTCCCAAGATCCCTGCTGGTCTCAAGGCTCCTGTGAAGCTCAAGACCTGGCAGTTCACGGCGGGTGCCGCCACCGTCGGACTCGCGATCGCGGCCGGTGCGGTGGCCGCGGCCGGCCCCTGGGACTCCTCCGGTCAGCGTACGGCCGAGCGGGACTGGGCCGCTTCTCAGGAGGCCGGGGGTGGCAGAGATCACGGTGGTCGTACGTCCGGACGGGCGCCCGCGGCCGCCCCGAGCGCCCCCTCCGTGCTCAGGGGGCTCGGAGCGGCAGCGGGTTCGGCGCACGGCGGCTCCGTGCCCGCTCCGGACGGCAAGGCGCTCGCGGGCGTCCTCGATCCGCTCCTGAAGGACAAGGCGCTCGGCCCCGAGCGCTCGGCGGTCGTCATCGACGCGGGCACCGGGCGGCGGGTCTACGGCAAGGGCGGTGGCGACACCCTGACGCCCGCGTCGACCACCAAGATCGCCACGGCGGTCGCGGCGCTGACCTCTGCGGGCGCCGACCACCGCATCACCACGAAGACGGTCATCGAGCCGGACTCCAAGGACGTCGTCCTGGTGGGAGGCGGCGACCCCACGCTCACCGCCCGCAAGGACGGCCCTTACTCGGGAAGCGCCGCGAGCCTGCGCGATCTTGCCGAGGACACCGCGCGCGCCCTGAAGGACCGCGGCGCGGACAAGGTGACCCTGTCGTACGACACCTCGCTGTACACGGGGGAGCAGCAGCACCCCATCGGCCCGAACGAGAACCTCACGCTGGTCAGCGCCCTGATGGCCGACGAGGGCCGCCTCGACGACTCCTCCAGCGGGCCCGCCCCGCGCTCGGGCGACCCGGCGGGCGACGCGGCGAAGAAGTTCGCGGGCCTCCTGAAGGCGGAGGGCATCGAGACCGGCACCAAGGAGAAGAAGGACCCGGGGCCGTCCAAGGCGACGGACAGGGCCGAGACCCTCTCCAAGGTCGAGTCCCCGCCGCTCTCGGCGCTCGTCGAGCGGATGCTGACGCACAGCGACAACGACATCGCCGAGGCGCTGGCCCGCCAGACGGCGCTCGCCTCGAAGGAGCCGGTGAGCTTCGACGGCGCGGGCAAGGCGATCGACGCCCAGCTCAAGAAGGCCGAACTCCCCCTTTCCGGCACGAAGTTCGCCGACGGCAGCGGCCTGGACCGGGCCGACCGCAGCTCGGCCGAGCTGCTCGCCGCGCTCCTGGCCCGCGCCGCCGACCCCGCCCACCCCGAACTGCGCTCGGTGGTGACGGGCCTGCCGGTGGCCGGCTTCACCGGCACCCTGGTCGACCGCTACCCGAAGGACTCCCCGGGCACAGGCGTCGTACGCGCCAAGACCGGCACCCTGACGGGCGTGAACACCCTCGCGGGCACGGTCGTGGACACGGACGGCCGCCTCCTGGTCTTCGCCTTCATGACCACAGGCACCACGGACCCCAAGGCGGCCCAGGCGGCACTCGACCAGATGGCGTCAGCGGTGGCGACATGCGGGTGCCGTTGATTCCGGCCGGGCGGAAGTGACGCCTCCGGGCCCGGAGTGACCCCTACGGGTCCGAGGTGGGGCAATCTCGGGGCTCAATCGGTTCCGTAGTCGGAGC
>NZ_BAAAUG010000006.1:0-19333 GCF_039533825.1 Streptomyces rectiviolaceus | reverse complement strand
GCTGGCCGCCGATGCGCGCGCCGGGCTCATGCGGGACGTCGACCACGCCCGGATCACGCGCGCCTGGCGGTCCGTGCGGGCGGGGCGCAACAGCCTCTCCGCGTTCAGCGACTCCGTCGTACGGGACGGGGCCGCCGCCTGCGCCCATCCCTCCGGAGTCCGGGACCTGCCCGCCCGCGCCGCCCGCCACGACCTCGCCACGGCGCAGGTGCGGCTCGGCACGACCGCCGACGATCCGCGCAACCCGTACGCGTACCGGGGGACCGGTCTCGGGATCGGGCCCGAGCTGCTCGGGACCTCGCTGCTCGCCGTGGGGCCCGCCGGGTCCGGCAAGACGAGTGGTGTGGTGTGGCCGGTCGCCGAGTCGCTGTGCCTGGGGGCGCTCGCCGGGCGGGCCGCGGTGGTCGTGGTCGGGGCCGCGGGCGCCGGGCTCGGGCCCGCCGACGACTACGACGTGGTGGTGCGGATCGGGCACCCCGACTCCGTGTACGACCTCGACCTGTACGGCGGCACGAACGACCCCGACGAGGCGGCGGCCGTGCTCGCCGAGGCCCTCGTCGGCGACCTCGTCGACCCGCACCCCGGAGCCGACAGCCGCCGTTCCACGACCGTGCTCGCCCAGCTGTTGGGCCCCTATCACGCCGTGCACCGCCGCTTCCCCTCCGTGCCCGAGCTGCGCGCACTGCTCGACGGATCCCCCGGCCCGCTCGGCGCGCTGCGCAAGGCGCTCCAGGAGTCGGGGCAGGAGGCGATGCTGCGGGAACTCGACGCCCGCGAGCGGCAGTTGGGTCACCCCGGCGACCCGGGCGCCGTCATCGCCGAGCGCATCGCGCTGCTCGACCGCCCGGCCTTCGCCTCCTTCTTCGACACGTCGGGCCAGAGCACGCCCTTCTCGCTGCGGGCCCTCGACCACCCCGTACGCGTCCGTATCGACCTCCCCGAGCGCGGTCACGCCGACGCGTCGCGGATCCTCGCCCGGCTGATGCTCGCCCAGTTCATGGCGAGCGCCGCCGCCCGCGAGGACCGCTCGCTCTTCGCCTGTCTCGTCCTCGACGACGCGACGGGGACGGTCACCCCGGAGTCCGTACGCAGTCTGCAGCGGCTGCGGTCCGCGAACGCCGGGGTCGTGCTGACCCTGCGTACGCTCGACGACGCACCCCGCCCGCTGCGCACCCCGCTGCTCGGCTCGATCGGCTGCCGTATGGCGCTGTCCGGGCTCACCCCGTGGGACGGGCAGGACTTCGCGGAGGTCTGGGGCAAGGAGTGGATCGAGGCGCGGGACGTCACCGACCGGCAGATCATCGCCGAGACCCCGCTAGGCAAGACGGTGCACATGCTCCGTCGCGTGATCACCGGCAACGCCCCGACCGCGCGCGCCGTGACCGTCCGCCAGGTCGAGCGCGAGCGGTGGTCAGCCTCCGAACTGGCGCACGGGGTGCCCGCGGGGCATGCGGTGCTTTCGTTGACGGATGTGCGGGGGGAGCACGCGCCGCCCCTGTTGGTAGATCTTCGGGGTTAGCCGTAGGGGCGTAGGTAGGGATGTGCGTACGGGGTAACCGGTCCCGTGCGTACCGTACGGTGAGGCAGAATCGACACAGGTCGTTCATACGTACCGGCCAAAAGATCCACATCTCGTCCGGGATTCAATGGCCGACCGGGACGCTCGCCTCACCCGCCGTCGCCAGACCTGCCGCCCTGACCTGCTGACCAGACCTGAAGGTCCCATGCCGCCCACGCTCGCCTCCCTCGTCCACCACTCCGCGCTGAAACTCACCGTGCGCGCGGGTGAGGAACATCTGGACGCGCCCGTGCGCTGGGCACACGCCAGTGAGCTCACCGACCCCGTGCCCTACATGGAGGGCGGCGAGCTCCTCATGATCACCGCGCTCAAGCTGGACGCGGAGGACCCGGAGGCGATGCGCCGCTATGTGAAGCGGCTCGCGGCGGCGGGAGTCGTCGGGCTCGGGTTCGCGGTCGGGGTGCATTACAAGGACATCCCGGAGGCCTTGGTCGCCGCCGCGGCGGACGAGGGGCTTCCGCTTCTGGAGGTGCCGCGGCGCACCCCCTTCCTCGCCATCAGCAAGGCCGTCTCCGCGGCCATCGCCGCCGACCAGTACCGCGCGGTGACGGCGGGCTTCGCGGCCCAGCGCGAGCTGACCAAGCAGGCACTGAGCGACGGCCCCGAGGGACTGCTCGGCGCGCTCGCCGGACAGGTGGACGGCTGGGCCGCGCTGTACGACGCGTCCGGCGCCGTCGTCGCAACGGCCCCCGAGTGGGCGTCCCGCAGGGCCGCCAGGCTCACCTCCGACGGCGAGCGGCTGCGCGACGGGGCCGCGCCCGCAAGCGCGGTCGTCGCGGGCGCCGAGGACCGGGTGGAGCTGCACTCCATCGGCACGGGACGGCGGCCCCGCGCCGCGCTCGCCGTCGGCACGGCATCCACCCTCGGCACCGCCGAGCGGTACGCACTGCACTCCGCCATCGCGCTGCTCACCCTCACCACGGAGCGCAACCGCTCGCTGCAGGCCGCCGAGACCCGGGTCGGCTCCGCGGTCCTTCGGATGCTGCTCGCCGGGGAGCCTGACCACGCCCGCACGGTGGCGGGGGAGCTGTACGGGAGCCTGCTCGACGCGCCGTTCCGCCTGGTGGTCGCGGAGGTCCCGGCCTCCGCCCCGGAGGACGGCGACCCGTTCGCCGGGCTCACCGAGGCCGTCGAGTCGGCCGCCGCGCGCGCCGGTGAGGCGCTCCTCGTCGTCCCCTACGGCGAGCGGCTCGTGCTGCTCGTCGTGGACGGCGGCGCGGGCGCGGCGGCGTGCGTCGCGTACGCGCAGACGCTGGAGGCCGGGCGTTCCGAGGTGCCGGAGGGCGGTGCGGGCGACGAGGCGGCGCTCCTCCTCGGCCTCTCCGCGCCCGCGGGACCGATCGCGGCGGCCACCGCGTACAAGCAGGCCGACCAGGCGCTGTCCATCGCCCGGCGCCGGGGCCGCGCGCTGGTCGAGCACGAGGACCTCGCGGCGGGCTCGGTCCTGCCGCTGCTCGCCGACGACGCGGTGCGGGCGTTCGCCGACGGTCTGCTGCGCGCCCTGTACGAACACGACGCCACAGGCCGCGGCGACCTGATCGCCTCCCTGCGCGCCTGGCTCTCGCGCCACGGCCAGTGGGACGCGGCAGCGGCGGAGCTGGGCGTCCACCGCCACACGCTGCGCTACCGCATGCGCAGGGTCGAGGAGATCCTGGGCCGCTCCCTGGACGACCCGGACGTCCGCATGGAGCTGTGGCTGTCTCTGAAGGCGACTTCGAGCGGTACGGAGTAGCCGCGGGCCCCTGCCAAAGCGGCGCGGGCCACCCCGTCAGTACTCCGCGTCGGACAAACACTCCGCGCCCATACCGCCCCTACGGTGGGGAACGTACCCCCCAAGACACACCTTCGCGGAAGGGCCGGGAATCGACATGACTTCCAACCACGCCTTCTGGCTCGCCGGTCGCCAGACCACCGGTGAGACCACTCTCGACGTCACATCGCCCTGGGACGGGCGGGTCGTCGGCAAGGCTGCCGTCCCGACCGACGCCCAGGTCGAGGAGGCCGTCGCCGCCGCGTACGCCGTGCGCGACGAGTTCGCCGCGACCCCGGCGCACGTGCGGGCCGCCGCCCTCGACCACGTGAGCCGCAGGCTCGTCGAGCGGACGGAAGAGATCGCCCAGCTCATCTCCGCCGAGAACGGCAAGCCGATCAAGTGGGCCCGTGGCGAGGTCGGCCGTGCCGTCTCCGTCTTCCGGTTCGCCGCGGAGGAAGCCCGCCGGTTCAACGGCGGCGAGGCCCAGCGCCTCGACACCGACGCCGGTGGCCAGGGGCGTCTCGCCTTCACCCGCCGCTTCCCCAAGGGTGTCGTCCTGGGGATCGCGCCGTTCAACTTCCCGCTGAACCTCTGCGCCCACAAGATCGCCCCGGCCATCGCGTCCGGCACGCCGATCATCCTCAAGCCGGCGCCGGCGACCCCGCTCTCCGGCCTCCTCATCGGCGAGCTGCTCGCCGAGACCGAGCTGCCCGCCGGGTCCTGGTCGGTCCTTCCGGTCGCGAACGAGAAGATGCCCGCCCTCGTGCAGGACGAGCGCCTCCCCGTCATCTCCTTCACCGGCTCCGAGAAGGTCGGCTACGCGATCATGGACTCGGTGCCGCGCAAGCACTGCACCCTGGAGCTCGGCGGAAACGGCGCCGCCGTCGTCCTGTCCGACTTCTCCTCCGACGAGGACCTCGACTGGGCGGCCTCGCGCATCGCGACCTTCTCCAACTACCAGGGCGGCCAGTCCTGCATCTCGGTGCAGCGCGTCATCGCCGACGCCTCCGTGTACGACCGGCTCGTGCCGCGCGTGCTCAAGGCGATCGAGGGCCAGGTCACCGGTGACCCGTCCGACCCGAAGACCGACGTCGGCCCGCTCGTCAACGAGGACGCCGCCAAGCGCGTGGAGTCCTGGGTCGACGAGGCCGTCCAGGCGGGCGCCCAGCTGCTCGCCGGCGGCAAGCGGGACGGCGCCTCGTACGCGCCGACCGTCCTCGCCGACGTACCGGCCGACGTGACCATCGCCTGCGAGGAGGTCTTCGGACCTGTCCTCACGATCAAGAAGGTGGACGGCGAGGCGGAGGCGTTCGCCGCCGTCAACGACTCCAAGTACGGCCTCCAGGCGGGCGTCTTCACGCACGACCTGCAGACCGCCTTCCGCGCGCACCGCGCCCTTGAGGTCGGCGGCGTCGTCATCGGCGACGCCCCCTCCTACCGCGCCGACCAGATGCCGTACGGCGGCGTCAAGCAGTCCGGCGTGGGCCGCGAGGGTGTCCGCTTCGCGATGGACGACTACACGTACGAGCGGGTCATGGTCATGACGGGCCTCGACCTGTAAGCAGCTCTCGAACCGAACGGCCGGAGCCCACTGTGCGGGGGCTCCGGCCGTTCTCGTGTGCGAGGACGCGATGCGCCGAACGCTGCGCGAGGACTGGTGGGCTCAGAACGAATCGGGTACATACGATCCATACGATCGAGTAGCACCAGTCAGTAACCGACCGGGTCAAGATCGGGTCAATCGGAGCCGATCGGCCCCCTTCGCGGCGAGGTGAGCTCCTCAATGTCCGCACCAACCCCACCCCCTTCCGGGCCGTCCGTCACCGAACGCGAGGCCAGGCAGGTCGCCGAGGCCGCCCGCGAGCAGGACTGGCGCAAGCCCAGCTTCGCCAAGGAACTCTTCCTCGGCCGCTTCCGGCTCGACCTGATCCACCCGCATCCCCTGCCCGCCGACGAGGACGCCCGGCGCGGCGAGGAGTTCCTCGCCAAGCTCCGCGACTTCTGCGAGACGAAGATCGACTCGGCCCGCATCGAGCGCGAGGCGAAGATCCCCGACGAGGTGATCAACGGCCTCAAGGAACTCGGCGCGCTCGGCATGAAGATCGACACGAAGTACGGCGGACTGGGCCTCACGCAGGTCTACTACAACAAGGCGCTGGCCCTCGTCGGCTCCGCCAACCCGTCGATCGGCGCGCTGCTCTCAGCCCACCAGTCGATCGGCGTACCGCAGCCGCTCAAGCAGTTCGGCACCCAGGAGCAGAAGGACGAGTTCCTGCCGCGCTGCGCCCGCACGGACATCAGCGCGTTCCTCCTGACCGAGCCGGACGTCGGCTCCGACCCGGCGCGGCTTGCCACCATGGCGGTACCGGACGGCGATTCGTACGTCCTGGACGGCGTGAAGCTGTGGACCACGAACGGCGTGGTCGCGGACCTCCTGGTCGTCATGGCGCGCGTGCCGAAGTCCGATGGCCACAAGGGCGGCATCACGGCCTTCGTCGTGGAGGCCGCGGCGGACGGCATCACCGTCGAGCACCGCAACGCCTTCATGGGCCTGCGCGGCCTGGAGAACGGCGTGACCCGTTTTCACCAGGTCCGCGTCCCGGCGGCGCACCGCATCGGCCCGGAGGGCGCGGGCCTGAAGATCGCGCTGACGACCCTCAACACCGGCCGCCTCTCGCTGCCCGCGATGTGCGTCGGCGCGGGCAAGTGGTGCCTGAAGATCGCCCGTGAGTGGTCGGGCGCGCGGGAGCAGTGGGGCAAGCCGGTCGCGCTCCACGAGGCGGTCGGCGCGAAGATCTCCTTCATCGCGGCGACGACTTTCGCCCTGGAGGCCGTACTCGACCTCTCCTCCCAGATGGCCGACGAGGACCGCAACGACATCCGCATCGAGGCGGCGCTCGCCAAGCTGTACGGCTCGGAGATGGGCTGTCTGATGGCCGACGAGCTGGTGCAGATCCGCGGCGGCCGCGGCTTCGAGACCGCCGAGTCCCTCGCGGCCCGCGGCGAACGCGCGGTCCCGGCGGAACAGGTCCTGCGCGACCTGCGTATCAACCGCATCTTCGAGGGCTCGACGGAGATCATGCACCTGCTGATCGCCCGCGAGGCGGTGGACGCGCACCTGAAGGTGGCGGGCGACCTGATCGACCCGGACAAGTCCCTCTCCGACAAGGCGAAGGCGGGCGCGAAGGCAGGCGGCTTCTATGCCCGCTGGCTGCCGAAACTGGTCACGGGCGCGGGCCAGCTCCCGCGCTCGTACGCCGAGTTCCACCCCAGCGGCCACGCGGACCTCTCCCCACACCTGCGCTACGTGGAACGCACGGCCCGCAAGCTGGCCCGCTCGACGTTCTACGCGATGTCGCGCTGGCAGGGAAAGATGGAGACCAAGCAGGGCTTCCTGGGCCGCGTGGTCGACATCGGCGCCGAACTCTTCGCGATGAGCGCGGCGTGCGTACGCGCCGAGCTGCTGCGGACGACGGAGGACCACGGCCGCGAGGCCTATCAGCTGGCCGACACGTTCTGCCGCCAGTCCCATATCCGCGTCGACGAGCTCTTCGACCGCCTGTGGACCAACACGGATGACATCGACCGCAAGGTGGTCAAGGGCGTCCTGTCCGGCACGTACACCTGGCTGGAGTCGGGCGTCGTCGACCCCAGCGGCGAAGGCCCGTGGATCGCGGATGCCACGCCGGGCCCGAGCACCCGGGAGAACGTCCACCGCCCGATCCGCTGACATCCGCTGACATCCGCCGACGCGCTCTCCGGGGCGTTCGCTCCCACAGGAACGCCCCGGAACACGATTTCGGCCGACCGGATCGGGGCGCAGTGCACCCGCACGCCGCCGCCCAAGCAAGAATGGGGGGATGAGCGACAGTCCAGCCCCCCTCGCCGACCCGCATCTCGTCTTCGACCCCGTCGTCACGGACGGCCCGCGGGACATCGTCATCCTCGGCTCGACCGGGTCGATCGGCACCCAGGCCATCGATCTCGTCCTGCGCAACCCCCGTCGCTTCCGCGTCACCGCGCTCTCCGCCGCCGGCGGCCGCGTCGCACTGCTCGCCGAGCAGGCCAGGCAACTGCGGGTGCGGACCGTGGCCGTGGCCCGCGAGGACGTCGTACCGGCGCTGCGCGAGGCGCTGAAGGGGCAGTACGGCGCCGAGCCGCTGCCCGAGATCCTCGCCGGGCCCGACGCGGCCACGCAGCTCGCAGCGTCGCAGTGCCACACCGTCCTGAACGGCATCACAGGATCCATCGGGCTCGCGCCCACGCTCGCCGCGCTCGAAGCGGGCCGCACCCTCGCGCTCGCCAACAAGGAGTCGCTGATCGTCGGCGGCCCGCTGGTGAAGGCGCTCGCGAAGCCGGGGCAGATCATCCCCGTCGACTCCGAGCATGCCGCGCTCTTCCAGGCGCTCGCCGCGGGCACCCGCGCCGACGTGCGCAAGCTGGTCGTCACGGCCTCCGGGGGCCCGTTCCGGGGACGTACGAAGGCCGATCTGGCGAACGTCACGCCGGACGACGCGCTCGCGCACCCCACCTGGGCCATGGGCCCGGTCATCACCGTCAACTCCGCGACGCTCGTCAACAAGGGCCTGGAGGTCATCGAGGCGCACCTCCTCTACGACATCCCCTTCGAGCGCATCGAGGTCGTGGTCCACCCGCAGTCCTACGTGCACTCCATGGTCGAGTTCACCGACGGATCGACGCTGGCCCAGGCCACGCCGCCCGACATGAGCGGCCCGATCGCCATCGGCATCGGCTGGCCCGAGCGCGTGCCGGACGCCGCTCCCGCCTTCGACTGGACGAAGGCCTCCAACTGGGAGTTCTTCCCCCTCGACAACGACGCTTTTCCGTCGGTCGGGCTCGCCCGGCACGTGGGGAAGCTCGCGGGCACGGCCCCGGCAGTGTTCAATGCCGCCAACGAGGAGTGCGTGGACGCGTTCTTGAACGGCGCCCTGCCCTTCAACGGGATCATGGAGACCGTCACCAAGGTCGTCGCCGAACACGGTGACCCGGGCATGGCAGCGTCGGGAACTTCCCTGACCGTCGCGGACGTCCTCGAAGCGGAGACCTGGGCGCGCGCCCGGGCCCGTGAACTTACGGCGAAAGCGACCGCGGAGGCCCGCGCATGACGACCTTGATGATGATCCTCGGCATAGTCGTCTTCGCGGTCGGGCTGCTCTTCTCGATCGCCTGGCACGAGCTGGGCCACCTGTCGACGGCCAAGCTGTTCGGCATCCGCGTGCCGCAGTACATGGTCGGCTTCGGCCCGACGATCTTCTCGCGCAAGAAGGGCGACACCGAGTACGGCATCAAGGCCATCCCCCTCGGCGGCTACATCCGCATGATCGGCATGTTCCCGCCGGGTCCGGACGGCCGCATAGAGGCACGTTCGACGTCCCCCTGGCGCGGCATGATCGAGGACGCGCGGTCGGCCGCCTTTGAGGAGCTCAAGCCCGGCGACGAGACCCGCCTCTTCTACACGCGCAAGCCGTGGAAGCGCGTGATCGTGATGTTCGCGGGCCCGTTCATGAACCTGATCCTCGCCGTGGTGATCTTCCTCGGCGTGATGATGACCTTCGGCATCAGCACCCAGACGACGTCCGTCGGCAAGGTGTCCGACTGCGTCATCCAGCAGAGCGAGAACCGCACCAAGTGCGAGAAGGGCGACACGGTCGCGCCCGCCAAGGCGGCAGGCCTGAAGCTCGGCGACAAGATCGTGGCCTTCCAGGGGCAGCCCGTCGACGACTGGTCAGCGCTCCAGGGGAAGATCCGCGAGACGATCGGCCCGGCCACCATCACGGTCGAGCGCGACGGCAAGCAGGTCGACCTGCACGCCAACCTCATCAAGAACCAGGTCAGCAAGACCGACGGCGAGGGCGGCTATGTCGAGGGGAAGTACGTCTCCGCGGGCTTCCTCGGCTTCACCCCCGCCACCGGCATCGTCCAGCAGGGCTTCGGCGACTCCGTGGGCCGCATGGGCGACATGATGGAGAACGGCGTCGAGTCGCTCATCGCACTGCCGTCCAAGATCCCCGACCTGTGGGACGCGGCCTTCGGGGACGGCGACCGCAAGCAGGACTCCCCGATGGGCGTCGTCGGCGCGGCCCGCGTGGGCGGCGAGGTCTTCACGCTCGACATCCCGCCGGAGAACCAGATCGCGATGATGCTGTTCCTGGTGGCGGGTTTCAACCTCTCGCTGTTCCTGTTCAACATGCTGCCGCTGCTGCCGCTGGACGGCGGGCACATCGCGGGAGCGCTGTGGGAGTCGGTGCGGCGCAAGGCTGCCAAGCTCCTGAAGCGGCCCGACCCGGGCCCCTTCGACGTCGCGAAGCTGATGCCCGTCGCCTATGTCGTGGCCGGAATCTTCATCTGCTTCACGATCCTCGTCCTGATCGCGGACGTGGTTAACCCAGTGAGAATCTCCTAGCAATGTGAAGTTTGCGGCGACCGGGCACTCTATGTGTCCGGTCGCCCACCATTGGGTGGACTTGGGGGCGGGATGTGCCCGGGCGCTGTGGGGTGCCGTAATCTCGAGGTCTGGAGCCCGCCGATCTCGGGACCTTGATCCACACCTTGGGGATGCACGCCAGATGACTGCCGTTTCTCTCGGAATCCCGTCCGTACCGACCAAGCTCGCCGACCGCCGTGTCAGCCGCAAGATCCAGGTCGGTACGGTCGCCGTCGGCGGGGACGCACCGGTGTCGGTGCAGTCGATGACGACGACGCGTACGTCCGACATCGGGGCGACGCTGCAGCAGATCGCCGAACTCACGGCGTCCGGCTGCCAGATCGTGCGGGTCGCCTGTCCCACGCAGGACGACGCGGACGCGCTCGCCACCATCGCGCGGAAGTCGCAGATCCCGGTCATCGCCGACATCCACTTCCAGCCGAAGTACGTCTTCGCGGCGATCGACGCCGGTTGCGCCGCCGTCCGTGTGAACCCGGGCAACATCAAGCAGTTCGACGACAAGGTCAAGGAGATCGCGCGGGCCGCGAACGACGCGGGCACCCCGATCCGGATCGGCGTCAACGCGGGCTCCCTGGACGCGCGCCTCCTCCAGAAGTACGGCAAGGCCACCCCGGAGGCCTTGGTCGAATCCGCCCTCTGGGAGGCATCCCTCTTCGAGGAGCACGGCTTCAGCGACATCAAGATCTCGGTCAAGCACAACGACCCGGTGGTCATGGTCAACGCCTACCGCCAGCTTGCCGCCGCCTGCGACTACCCCCTGCACCTCGGCGTGACGGAGGCCGGTCCCGCCTTCCAGGGCACGATCAAGTCGGCGGTCGCCTTCGGCGCGCTGCTGAGCGAGGGCATCGGCGACACGATCCGCGTCTCCCTCTCCGCCCCGCCGGTGGAGGAGATCAAGGTCGGCCTCCAGATCCTGGAGTCCCTCAACCTCAAGCAGCGCCGCCTGGAGATCGTCTCCTGCCCGTCCTGCGGCCGCGCCCAGGTCGACGTCTACAAGCTGGCCGAAGAGGTCACCGCCGGCCTGGACGGCATGGAGGTCCCCCTCCGCGTCGCCGTCATGGGCTGCGTCGTGAACGGCCCCGGCGAGGCCCGCGAGGCCGACCTCGGCGTCGCGTCCGGCAACGGCAAGGGCCAGATCTTCGTCAAGGGCGAGGTCATCAAGACCGTCCCCGAGTCGAAGATCGTGGAGACCCTCATCGAAGAGGCGCTGAAGATCGCCGAGCAGATGGAGAAGGACGGCATCCCCTCCGGGGAGCCGACGGTCGCCGTCGCCGGCTAGTACGCGTTCACGTGGGCCCCGCCACCGGTTCGGTGGCGGGGCCCACGTGCGCCTGGCGGCGGCTGCGCCTTTGCCTGCGGCCGCCTCCGCCCCGAACCGCCCCTTCGCGACGGATGCCTCCCGCCCACCCACCCGAGCACCCCGGGGCAATCGGGCGGGCGGGTGGGAAACCCGCCGCGAAGCGGCGAAGAAAAGCCACCCGCCACCCGCAGGGAGGCACCCACCGGCCCGCAGGGGAGGGAGACAAAGCCCCCTCCAAGCGACCCCACGGCACAAGGCGCCCCCGCCAGGTACAGTGCGGAGATCAGCAGACCGTTTGGTGAGGCCCCCGCACGTGTTGACTCAGACCACCACCAGGGTCCTCGAACCGAGTGACCTGGACGCCGCGCTCGCCGTGCTCGACCGCGAGCCGGTGGCCAACGCCTTCGTGGCCTCCCGGGTCAGGGTCGCGGGCCTCGACCCGTGGCGGCTCGGCGGCGAGATGTGGGGCTGGTACCAGGACGGAATGCTGGAGTCGCTCTGCTACGCGGGCGCCAACCTCGTCCCCATCTGCGCGACCCCGCGAGCAATTCGCGCCTTCGCGGACCGCGCCCGCAGGGCAGGCCGCCGCTGCTCCTCCATCGTCGGCCCCGCCGAGCCCACCGCCCAGCTGTGGCGGCTGCTCGAACCGTCCTGGGGCCCCGCCCGCGAGGTCCGTACCCAGCAGCCCCTGATGGTCACCGACCGGCTGCCGTCGGCCATCACCCCGGATCCGTACGTCCGTCGCGTCCGCAAGGACGAGATGGAGACGATCATGCCCGCGTGCGTGGCGATGTTCACCGAGGAGGTCGGCATCTCGCCGCTCTCCGGCGACGGCGGCCTCCTCTACCAGGCGCGGGTCGCCGAACTGGTCGGCGCGGGGCGGTCGTTCGCCCGCCTCGACCGCGACGGCAAGGTCATCTTCAAGGCCGAGATCGGCGCGGCCACGGCGCAGGCCTGCCAGGTGCAGGGCGTCTGGGTGGCCCCCGAGTACCGCGGTCAGGGCTACGCGGCGCCGGGCATGGCGGCCGTCCTGCGCTACGCCCTCGCGGACGTGGCCCCGGTCGTCAGCCTCTACGTCAACGACTTCAACACCGCGGCAAGGGCGGCGTACCGGCGGGTGGGGTTCCAGGAGGTCGGGGCGTTCATGAGCGTCCTGTTCTAGCTCCCCCGTCCAGCTCGCCCGCGTCTCACACCGCACTCCTCGCGTACCCCCGTCAGCGAGTTAAAGTTCGGCGCATGACTGACGACGTCGTGATCGGGCCGCTGGACCTCGCCACGCACGTGGACGAAGCGCTGCGGGTACAGGCCCACGCCTTCGGGCTCAGCGACGACGAGGTGGCCGTACGGCGGCAGATCGTGCTGCGGCACATCACCTACCCCGGCGCCCGCGCGCTCGGCGCCACCACCACCGAGGGGCGGCTTGTCGGCTTCGTCTACGGCATGCCCAACGACCGCGGCCACTGGTGGTCCACGGTCGTCGAGCCGTACCTGCGGGCCCAGGACCTGGACGACTGGCTCGACGACTCCTTCGTGATCACCGAGCTCCACGTGCAGCCCGGCCACCAGAACCGCGGAGTCGGCCGCACGCTCATCACCACCATCACGGACGCCGTCCGCCAGCCCCGCTCGATCCTCTCCGCGATCGACACCGAGAGCCCCGCACGCGGCCTCTACCGCTCCCTCGGGTACGCGGACCTGGCCCGCAACGTCCAGTTCCCCAGCGCCCCGAAGCCGTACGCGGTGATGGGCGCGCCGCTCCCGCTGAGGCGGCCCGGCGTCTAACCGATTTCCACACGTGCCCTAGCCGCAGCTAACCTCCTGCACATCACCCTCCCCCAAGCTCTCGGCTTCGCTCGAGCAGGGGGGACCCCCATCCCGCAGGAGATCACCATGGCCCAGGTCCAGCGCATGTCCCGATTGATGATCAAGACACTGCGCGACGACCCGGCGGACGCCGAGACGCTCAACCACAAGCTGCTCGTCCGGGCCGGATACGTCCGCCGCACCGCCGCCGGCATCTGGTCCTGGCTGCCGCTCGGCAAGAAGGTCCTGGAGAACATCACCCACGTCGTGCGCGAGGAGATGGACGCCATCGGCGCCCAGGAGGTCCTCCTGCCCGCGCTCCTGCCCAAGGAGTCGTACGACGCGACGGGCCGCTACGACGAGTACGGCGACCTGCTGTTCCGCCTGAAGGACCGCAAGGGCGCCGACTACCTCCTCGGCCCGACCCACGAGGAGATCTTCACCCAGATCGTCAAGGACCAGTGCTCGTCCTACAAGGACCTGCCGGTGATCCTCTACCAGATCCAGACGAAGTACCGCGACGAGGCCCGTCCCCGCGCCGGTGTGCTCCGTGGCCGCGAGTTCCAGATGAAGGACTCGTACTCCTTCGACACGACGGACGAGGGCCTCGCCGAGTCGTACGCCCTGCACCGCGCCGCGTACATCAAGATCTTCGAGCGCCTCGGCCTTGACCACCGCATCGTCTCCGCCGTCTCCGGCGCGATGGGCGGCTCGGCATCCGAGGAGTTCCTGGCGCCCGCACCGGCCGGCGAGGACACGTTCGTGGACTGCCCCGCGTGCGACTACGCGGCCAACACGGAGGCGGTGTCCTTCGTGGCCACCGAGACCGTCGACGGCTCGGCGCACGGCCCGGTCGAGGACCTGGACACCCCCGACACCCCGACCATCGAGACGCTCGCGGCCCACCTCGGCGTGCCCGCATCGGCGACCCTGAAGAACCTCCTGGTCAAGGTCGACGGCGAGATCGTCGCCGTGGGTGTCCCCGGCGACCGCGAGGTCGACCTCGGCAAGCTCGGCGAGCACCTGGCGCCCGCCGTCGTGGAGCTGGTGACGGCCGAGGACTTCGAGGGCCGCGACGATCTCGTACGCGGATACGTCGGCCCGCAGGGCCTGGCGAAGGTCCGTTACATCGCCGACCCGCGGGTGGCGCCGGGCACGGCCTGGATCACCGGCGCGAACAAGATCAACACGCACGCGAAGAACGTCGTCGCGGGCCGTGACTTCGAGGTCGACGACTACCTCGACGTCGTGGTCGTCGAGGAGGGCGACCCCTGCCCCAAGTGCGGCACAGGACTGCAGCTGGACCGCGCCATCGAGATCGGCCACATCTTCCAGCTGGGCCGCAAGTTCGCCGACGCCTTCCAGCTGGACGTCCTCGGCCAGCAGGGCAAGCCGGTCCGCGTGACCATGGGTTCGTACGGCATCGGCGTCTCGCGCGCGGTGGCGGCGCTCGCCGAGCAGACGGCGGACGACAAGGGCCTGTGCTGGCCCCGGGAGATCGCCCCCGCCGACGTCCACGTGGTGGCCGCGGGCAAGGCGCTCCAGACGGAGCTGGCGCTCGACGTCTCCGAGCAGCTGAACGCGGCGGGTGTGCGGGTGCTGGTCGACGACCGTGCGGGCGTCTCGCCCGGCGTGAAGTTCACCGACGCCGAACTGATCGGTGTGCCCACCATCCTGGTGGCGGGCCGCCGCTCTGCCGAGGGCGTCGTGGAGCTGAAGGACCGCAGGACCGGGGAGCGCGAGGAGCTCACTGTGGCCGAGGCTGTGGCGCGTCTGACGGCCTAAGTCGGGCTGGGGTCTGGGGCTGGGGCCCTGCGGGCCCCCTGGACCCCCGAAAAGATGGCCTCAAACGCCGGCCGGGCTGAAATAGCCCGTCCGGCGTTTGAGGACGAACTCGGCGGAGCCGGTGATGACGGCAAGCAAGGCCCCCGCGCCAGAGCGGGTTTTCGGGAAGGGGCGGGGTTGGGGAAAAGAACCCGCCCTTACAGCCACCCCGCGAACTCCAGCAACAGCTCCGCATCCTGCTCCCGCCCAACACGGCGAGCCCGCACCCCGGACTCCACCGCACGGAACAGCGTCCACCCCCGCAACCGCTCCTGATCCACATCCAGCGACTCGGCCAACTTCTTCACCCGGCGACGAGTGATCGAAGACCCCGAGGGGGACGCGATCAGGTCCTCGACGCGGTCGCGTACGAGGCGCGCCAGGTCGAAGGCGGGCTCCCCGACCACGGGGTCGGGCCCCACGGCCAGCCACGGCAACCGATCCCCCTGAAGCACCTTGCTCTGCCGGAAGGTGCCATGCAGCAGCCGCACCTCAGGCTCCCCCGCGAGCAGCTCCTCCCGCGCGGCGAGCGCGGCGTCCACCAGCGGCGCGACCTCCCCGTCGGCAGACGCCCGCATCGCGTCGGCCTGCCGCCCCGTCCGCTCGGCGACCGTCTCGAAGCGGTGGTCCGCCGGCGGCTCCACCCACAGCCGCCGCAGCGTCCCCGCCGCTTCCAGCAAGGCCTTGGCCTCGGGCAGCGAGCGGACCGAGACATCGCGGTGCAGTCGCTCGAGCAACAGCGCCCCGTCCGTGGCGGACGGGTCCAGGAGCCGTACGGCACCGAACCCGTCCCAGTGCGCGAGCGCGGCCCGCTCGCTCGCGGGCCGCGACCTCGGCGGCACCAGCTTCAGGACCGCGGGCGTGCCGTCGGCGAGGCGCACCAGGACGACGAGCCCGCTGCGCCCACCGGGCACGTGGACCCGCTCGACGGTCAACTCACGTAGAGCGACGGCCTGTTCAGCTGCCTCGGGCAGCTTCTCCAGCCAGTCGTCGCCGTCCTGCGCCGTCTCACCGAGTGCGGTGACGAGACGCTGGGGCGGTTCGAGAGCCATACGCGAGTTGTTCCCTTCCTGAGCGGGTCAGACCTTGGGTGCCGAGGAACGGGGCGTGGCGGCCCGCTCGGCGAGACCAGGGAAGGTTACGCTCCCGCCGCGCCACCGCGCCGCACGGACCGCCGCCTCCCGCAGCGCCTCGGCGGCGTGCCCTCGCCGGGCGCCGGTGGAGGCGCGTACGAGATCCGAGTAGACCCCCGCGACCCGTTCCTCGAGCGCCGTCGCGAGCCGCTCGGCCGCCGCGGGGTCCGGCACCGCGAACGGCAGCGCNNTCGGGCTCGCCGCCCAGGTCGCGCACGGCGCGCTGCAGCTCATCGCGCCGTGCGCGATGCGCGTCGTACGCCGTGCGCGCCTCCGCCCTGCGGTCCTCGCCGATCCGGCCGCCGACGACCCCGAAGCCGTACACAGCGGCGTGCTCGGCACCCAGAGCGGCCTGCACCGCCCTCAACTCGTCCTTGGAATCGCTCACTTGTCGCCCTCCGTCAGCAGATACGCGTGCGCGGCGCCCGCCGCCGCCACCGACGCGAGCAGCCTGGCCAGCTCCGCCGGCGCGTCGAGCAGCGCGTCCCCGCGCTGTTTCGCCAGCTCCCGCTCGGCCTTGGCGAGCGCGTGCACGGCGTCCTTCTCGTCCTTGGGGACGGAGGGCTTGTGGGTGGGCGAGGCGGACGTGGAGGGGGAGCCCGAGGGTGACGGGGGAGCGGATCCCTCGGCGAAGGCCGCCTCGTGCCGCTTCACCTCCGCCCGCAGCGGATCGAGCCGACCGGCCAGCGAGGGATGCGCGGCGAGGACGGCGTCGTACCGCCCGAGCAGCTCACCGCTGTCCCGGGCGGCCTGCGCGCGCAGCCGTGCGGCGGCGGAAGGACGCTCGTCCGTGGGGTCGGAGTCCGAGCAGCCCGAGAGCAGCACGGCCCCGGCCGCTCCTGCGGCGCCGGTCAGCAGACTCCTGCGGCGCGGGCCCGAGCGGGCGTGCGAGGGGGTGGGATACGACGGCACAGCAGACGTCCTCGGCAGGAAGGCCAGAAAGGCAGGCAGTCAGATGGTGGGCGAAGCCGGGCGCGAGCCCGGTGATCACCGTACCTTCGGGCTGCCCTCGTACTCGTGAGCGGCTCGAAGCCGGGCGGACAGCGGCCGGACAGCGGGCGGCAACACCCCTCCGGACCGGATACCCTTTGACCTGACACGCGACGATCCCACAACAGCACACGCGGCCGAGGAGTCACCCGGATGAGCACCACCCAGAGCGAGAGGCTGCGAGAACTGCTGGAACCGCTCGTCAGCTCGAAGGAACTTGATCTCGAAGAGATCGAAGTGGCCTCGGTCGGGCGCAAGCGGGTGCTGCGAGTCGTCGTCGATTCCGACGACGGCGTGGACCTGGATCAGATCGCTGAGATCAGCCGCGAAATCTCCGAGAAGCTCGACGAGAGCGACGCGATGGGCGAGGGGGAGTACACCCTCGAAGTCGGCTCCCCGGGCGCGGAGCGCCCGCTGACGGAGCACCGCCACTATCTGCGCGCCGTCGGCCGCCTGGTGAAGTTCCAGCTGACGGAGGGCGGCGACGAGTTGATCGCCCGCATCCTCGAGGTGGACGACGAAGGTGTGGATCTTGAAGTACCGGGCGTGAAGGGGCGCAAGCCCACCGCCCGCAGGCTCGCTTTCGACGAGATCGCCAAGGCGCGCGTCGAGGTCGAGTTCAGCCGCAAGGACAAGAAGGAAGAGGAGGCGTAGCCGTGGACATCGACATGAGTGCCCTGCGGGGTCTGGTCCGCGAGAAGGAGATCTCCTTCGACCTGCTGGTCGAGGCGATCGAGTCCGCTCTCCTCATCGCCTACCACCGAACCGACGGCAGCTTCCGTCGCGCACGCGTGAAGCTGGACCGCGAAAGCGGCCATGTGACGGTGTGGGCGACAGAGGACCCGGCGGACCTCGAAGAGGGCCAGGAGGCCAAGGAGTTCGACGACACCCCGTCGGACTTCGGCCGCATCGCCGCGACGACCGCCAAGCAGGTCATCCTGCAGCGTTTGCGCGACGCCCAGGACGACGCGACCCTCGGCGAGTACGCGGGCCGGGAGGGCGACATCGTCACGGGCGTCGTCCAGCAGGGCCGCGACCCGAAGAACGTGCTGGTCGACATCGGCAAGCTCGAGGCCATCCTGCCGGTGCAGGAGCAGGTGCCGGGCGAGGAGTACGCCCACGGCCTCCGCCTTCGTTCGTACGTCGTCCGGGTGGCGAAGGGCGTCCGTGGCCCCTCGGTCACCCTCTCCCGCACGCACCCGAACCTCGTCAAGAAGCTGTTCGCGCTCGAGGTGCCGGAGATCGCCGACGGTTCGGTCGAGATCTCGGCCATCGCCCGCGAGGCCGGTCACCGGACCAAGATCGCGGTGCGCTCGACCCGCTCGGGCCTGAACGCCAAGGGCGCCTGCATCGGCCCGATGGGCCAGCGTGTGCGCAACGTCATGGCCGAGCTCAACGGCGAGAAGATCGACATCGTCGACTGGTCGGACGACCCGGGCGAGATGGTCGCCCACGCGCTCTCCCCGGCGCGGGTCAGCAAGGTGGAGATCGTCGACCTCGCGGCCCGTTCCGCGCGGGTGACGGTGCCCGACTACCAGCTGTCCCTCGCGATCGGCAAGGAGGGCCAGAACGCCCGCCTCGCCGCGCGGCTCACGGGCTGGCGCATCGACATCCGCCCGGACACCGAGCAGGACCAGGACTCCCCGGAGTCCTGACCGGGTGCTGATCGGGCACTGGTCGGGCACTGATCGAGTCCTGATCAAGACAACAACCGTTCGATTTTTGCCCCAAAGGGGTGAGGTCGGTGCGGGGAGGTAGACTTAATCGTGTCTGGCCGGACGCAAGCCCGCGCATGCCCTGAACGCACCTGTGTGGGGTGCCGGGAGCGAGCGGCCAAGAGCGATCTGCTGCGCATCGTGGCGAAAGAGGGCGCTTGCGCCCCCGATCCAAGCGGTACGCTGCCCGGCCGGGGTGCGTATATCCACCCCGTCCCGGTCTGTCTCGACCTGGCGGTCCGACGCCGGGCGTTCCTGAGGGCCCTCAAGGCCCCGGGCCCGCTCGACACGGCGGATTTGCGCCGAGTCGTCGAGACAGTTGCCCAGCAGGCAACACCGTAAGGAAGGTCGCGCGGAACCCCGCGCGGCCCTGGTATTCCGCGAGTTGGAAGTAGGTCGAGATTGCGATGAGCACTCGATGAGCACGCGATGAGTACGCCCATGAAGTAGCGACGGTCCGGCGTAACCCGGACCTAAAAGGAGCGAAGTGGCTAAGGTCCGGGTATACGAGCTCGCCAAGGAGTTCGGCGTAGAGAGCAAGGTCGTCATGGCCAAGCTCCAAGAACTCGGTGAATTCGTACGTTCGGCGTCCTCGACGATCGAGGCGCCCGTTGTACGCAAATTGACTGACGCATTGAACCAGGGTGGTGGCAACGGCAAGGCCGCCGCCAAGCCCGGGGCGCCGCGCAAGCAGGCCGCCCCCAAGCCGCCGGCCCCCTCGGGCTCGGCGTCTTCCTCTCCCGCGCAGGCCGCCCGTCCGGGTCCGGCCG
>NZ_BAAAUG010000005.1:9388-18129 GCF_039533825.1 Streptomyces rectiviolaceus | reverse complement strand
CCCAGGTCCGCCCCGTCCGGCACCCTCCCCATCAGCTCCGTGTCGACCGCCCGTAGCTCCGCCCAGCCCCCGGCGGGCCCGAGCGTGACGACCGGGGTGCCGGGCGCGGGCCCCGAGCCGTTGGCCGCGGCCCGCACGACGACCCCCGCCGCGTCCCAGCCGGGCACCGAGCCCTCCTCGCCGCTCGGGACGACGAACGCCGCCTCTCCGTGGTTGATCGAGAAGGAGTGGATGCGGACAAGTGCCTGGTGAGGGGCGGGCTCCGGGTCCGGGACTGCACGCAGGGAGAGGTGGCCGGGGGCTGAGTGGTCGATCGTCAGTGCTCGCATGCAGTCGATAGTGCCACTGAGTGGCATAAGGCATCAAGGGGCAAACGCTCACGGGGGGCGAGCAGGGCTAGGATGACGGCCATGGTGGAGAGCAAGGCAAGCGATTCCCGGAGCGAGCTGCCGCTGCGGGAGCGGAAGAAGCTGCGTACGCGGCGGGCGCTCGTCGAGACGGCGCTCGAGCTGTTCGGCGAGAAGGGCTTCGGCGCCGCCACGCTCGACGAACTCGTCGAGGCCGTCGAAGTCTCCAAGCGCACCTTCTTCCGTACGTTCGCCTCGAAGGAGGACGTCGCGCTCGCGCCCGAGCGGGAGCTCTGGCGGGCCTATGTCGAGGACATCGGCGAGCGGCCGTTCGCGGGGGAGCCGCTGCTCGCCGTCTTCGAGCGTTCGCTGTACGTCGCCGTGGCGGGGATGGAGGGCGGCTGGGAGCGGCGGTTCCTGGCGAGCCGTGCCCTCGCCGATGCCACGCCCGCGCTCAACGCCCACAGCCTGCGGCACTGCGCGGAGGTCACCGACGAGGTCGTCACCATCGCCGTCGCCGGGCTCGGCACGGGGCCGGGTGCGGACATCGCCCCGCTGCGGGTGCGGCTGCTCCTGGAGTTGATGCTCTCGGCCTGGCGCGGCGCGCTCAAGGAGTGGTCGGCGCCCGGCGGGGAGCAGGACCGGGCGGCGCTCGTCGCGCGGATGGACGCCGCGTTCGCGGTGGTCCCCGAGGTCCTCGAACTCGCCGCGCGGACGCCGGACTCTCGTACGCTCCACCCATGAGGAAGCGTTCAGCGATGAAGACCATCGGGCTGCTCGGCGGCATGAGTTGGGAGTCGAGTGCCGAGTACTACCGGCTGCTCAACGAACTCGTACGCGAGCGCCTCGGCGGACTGCACTCCGCGCGCTGTGTGCTGTACTCCGTCGACTTCGCCGAGATCGAGGAGCTGCAAGTCGCGGGGGAGTGGGAGCAGGCGGGTGAGGTGCTCGCGCAGGCTGCCAAGGGGGTCGAGGCGGCCGGTGCCGATCTCGTGCTGATCTGCACCAACACCATGCACAAGGTCGCCGACCAGGTGCAGGGCGCCCTCTCCGTACCGCTGCTTCACCTCGCCGATGCGACCGCCGATGCCGTGCTCGATGCCGGTGTGCGGCGCGTGGGGCTGCTCGGCACCGCGTTCACCATGGAGCAGGACTTCTACCGGGAGCGGCTCGCCGCGCGCGGGCTGGATGTGCTGGTGCCGGGCGCGGAAGGGCGCGCGCTCGTGCATCGGGTGATCTACGAGGAGTTGTGCCTCGGAGTGGTGCGTGAGGAGTCGCGCGCTGGGTACCAGAGGGTCATCGGCGATCTCGTACGGGAAGGAGCTGAGGGCGTGATTCTCGGATGCACCGAGATCGAGCTCCTCATCGGGCAGGAGCACAGCCCGGTGCCGGTCTTCCCGACGACCCGCCTGCACGCGGAGGCGGCGGTGGAGGCGGCGCTGTAGAGCCGCCAAGAAACAACCCACCCGCCTACCCCAAGACGCGGGGCAAACGGGTGGGTGGGTGGGAGTGATCCGGCGCGAAGCGGCGGCCTCGATGCCCGGACAGACGCCGAGCGGCGAGCCCCCTCACTCGTCGACGGTCAATCCCTTGCGAAGCTTGACGAGGGTCCGCGACAGGAGTCGCGACACATGCATCTGTGAGATGCCCAGCTCATCGCCTATCTCCGACTGCGTCATGTTGGCGACGAAGCGGAGCGAGAGGATCTTCCGGTCGCGCGGCGGCAGTTCGGCGATCAGCGGCTTCAACGACTCGACGTACTCGATGCCTTCGAGCCCGTGGTCCTCGTAGCCGATCCGGTCCGCGAGCGCGCCCTCGGAGTCGTCCTCCTCGGGCTGGGCGTCCAGCGAGCTCGCCGTGTAGGCGTTGGAAGCCGCCATGCCTTCGACGACCTCGTCGTTGGAGATGCCCAGGCGCTCGGCGAGCTCGCCCACCGTGGGGGCGCGATCGAATTGCTGGGCGAGTTCGTCGCCCGCCTTGGCGAGGTCCAGTCGGAGTTCCTGAAGGCGGCGCGGGACGCGCACCGACCAACTCGTGTCGCGGAAGAAGCGCTTGATCTCGCCGACGATGGTCGGCATCGCGAAGGTGGGGAACTCGACGCCCCGGCTGAGCTCGAAGCGGTCGATCGCCTTGATCAGGCCGATGGTGCCGACCTGGATGATGTCCTCCATCGGCTCACTGCGGGAGCGGAACCGGGAGGCGGCGAACTTGACCAGGGCGAGGTTGAGTTCGACGAGAGTGTTGCGCACGTACGCGTACTCGTGCGTGCCTTCCTCGAGCGACTCGAGGCGTTCGAAGAGGGTCTTGGACAGAGCCCTCGCATCCAGCGGCCCCACCTCGTCGAACGGCGGGATCTCAGGCAGATCGGTGAGCCCCTCAAGGGCCTCCGACTCCGGTACGGCCGTCATGGCCGGAAAGTCGTCCGGCGTGGCTTCCGTGCGGGGACCCGGGATCTCGGTCTCGATACGGTTCGGTGAGAGTGTCGACGTCGCTCGGTCAGTGCGCGATTCGTCGAGCCGGGGTGACATGGTGTCCTCCATCGTTCTCGGCATATGGCTGCCGATGCCAATACGTGCACTGCGGTGTGCGGCGCCTCCAAAGCCGTCCGTGTTGATTACTGTCTCTTCTACCCCTACCCGGTTCCACAGCCCGGTCGCAAGTGCGGTGTGCGATGAAATGTCCGAATTCTGGGGGATGTTCGGGTACCCGAGGGCGTGTGGAAGGCGTAATGTTCAGGGGCGTCATCAACAGCCACGACGGTCGGAAGTGAGTGACGGAATGGACCGCGGGACAGTCGGTAGCGCGCATCGGGGCCGACTTCTGGTCGAAGTCCGGGCCGAGGGCCCGAGCGTCGTCGTGACTCCGGCAGGTGAGTTGGATCACCACACGGCCGATTTGTTGCGTGAGCCACTCGAGGCCTGCCTCGACGACGGCTTCTCGCGACTGGTCGTCGACTGTTCGCGTCTGGAGTTCATGGACTCCACCGGACTCAATGTGCTGCTGGGGGCCCGGCTCAAGGCCGAGGCCGCGGGGGGTGGGGTGCATCTGGCCGGGATGCTGCCGGTGGTGGCCCGGGTCTTCGAGATCACCGGAGCCGATGCGGTCTTCACTGTCCACGAGACGCTCGAAGCGGCGTTGTCCGACTGACCGGACGGCCTGCTGACGGAGCGTGCTCAAGAGTTACGCGCCAGTTGTCTCTATGTGATCACCGCGTTACCAGCGTCACACGGGTCGCGTCGAATAAGTGGGTGTTCTCACGGTTCGGCCGGGCAGGAGACACCCTGGATCCGTCGACTGCGGTCCGCGAATCAATCGTTGCCAAATCAACAGCAGGAACGGCCGAGCAGCCGATGATCCCTCTTGGAGTCCCGCTACTTGTCCAGTTCCTTGTCCAGAGTCCTCCTTGTCGGTGAGGTGAAGCGCTGATGAGCACCACCCGGCCTTACTCGCCGGGCGACCGCGGCCCGGAGTACGAGGCCGTCGTCGCGGACGCTCCCGCGGACCAGGCCGCTCCGGCTGCCACGGGTCGTCAGGGGCGCCAGGTCCGCAGGCTGAGCCTGAACGGCGCGAGCGGCATCGTTCCGCTCGCCCGGGACTTCGCGCGCCAGGCGCTGCAGGCGTGGGGCTGGCTGCCCGCGGCGGGCGCCGATCAGCGGGCGGCCGCGGAGGACGTCCTCCTCGTCGTGTCCGAACTGGTGACCAACGCGTGCCTGCACGCCGAGGGCCCCGACGAGCTCTGGCTCTCCTCGGACAGCAAGGTGCTGCGGATAGAGGTGTCCGACCGCGGCGCCGGTCAGCCCGCGCCCCGTACGCCGCACCGCGCGGGCCGGCCCGGAGGTCACGGGATGTTCATAGTCCAGCGGCTCTGCCTCGACTGGGGGGTCGTCCGCACCCCGGGGGTGTCGGGCAAGACGGTGTGGGCGGAGCTGAGCGCTCCCGTATAGGACTCCCGTACAGGACTCCCGTGTAGGGCCCGGGCCGCGCTCGCGCAGTGCCCGCTCAGTTCCCCCTTGGGTTACCCACGGTTCGTACGCGCGCCGGATCACTGAGATCCGGCGCGTTCTTTGTCTTCCCTCGGCAAGGCCCCGGGCGTACCTTGAGCGCCCAATCTGATGTGCCGTCAGGAAATCCGCACCGCGGCACGCCACGACCGGCATGAGGGGAACTCGAGGTGTCGTACCAGAAACGAACGGCTGTGCTCGCGCTCGCCACGGCCTTGGCCGGCTCGGCGGTGCTGATGGCCGCCCCCGCCGCGCAGGCCGAGGTCCAGGACGTCAACTACCAGTGCAAGACGCCCATCGGGAACAAGGGCGCGGTCTCGCCGATCGATATCAAGAGCGTGAAGAGCGGCAGCGGCTACAAACTCACCATGTCCTTCCAGAAGGGCGTCTCCTCCAGCCCGGTGGAGCTGGGCAAGGGCGCGATGAAGCCGAGCGCGCTCATCAAGATGGGCGGCGCGGAGAGCGGCACGGTGCCGGTGTCCGGGGCGCCCAACGCCAAGGCGATCCCCGCCAACACCCCCATCAAGATCAGTGACCTGTCGGGGACGTACACACCGAAGAAGAGCGGCAAGGTCACCTTCACCGCCGGTGTCCTGACGATCAAGGCGCTCGGCACGACGACGACGTGTACGCCGTCCAACAGCCCCAAGCCCTCGCTCTCCCTCGACGTCAAGGGCTCGGGCGGCTCCGCCACAGGCGGCGGATCGGGCGACGACAGCGGCTCCGGCGGCTCGGCCAGCGCCCCCTCCGGAGGCGACGAGCTCCCGCAGACCGGCCCCGCGGACTCCGCGATCGCGCTCGGCACCCTCGGCGGCAGCGTGCTGCTCGCCGGCGCGGCGGGCGTGCTCTGGCTGACCCGCAGGAACCAGGCGGCCCGGTCGCGCTAGGCGCGGTGCGCGGCGTCGCAGGGACGCGGTGACCGCGCGCGCCCCTGTCCGACCGCCGTGTACGACGCGTACAAAGCGTACGAAGATCCAGGAGCCGCCGATGCCGTCGCTGCTGTCCGTTGCCCGTGCTCTCACCGTGGCCGTGGCCCTACTGGTGACGGGCGCGGCGCCGGCGACCCCGGTGTTCGCCGACGACTCCGGAGCGTGGTCCGTCGCGCCCTCCGCGGGAGGAGGGACGCGGCCCGCGAAGGACGGGCGGCCCTACTTCTACGCGGAGGGCACGCCCGGCTCCGTCCTGGAGGACACGGTGACGGTCACCAATCCCGGGTCGAAGCCGCGCACGGTGGAGCTGAGCGGCGCCGACGCGGACAACACCCGGGGCGGTGCGTTCTCGCTGGAGCGGGGCGCGCCGAAGGACACCGGCTCCTGGATCACTTTCGCCGAGCGCAAGGTGAAGGTGCCGCCGCGCACCCGCGCCGATGTGCCGTTCAGCGTGAGCGTCCCCGACGGCGCCGTGCCGGGCGACCACCCCGGGGCGATCGTCGCGCGGGAGGGCGGGCGTGACGCCGGGGTCCGCGTGCATCTGCGGGTGAGCGGCCCGACGCTGTCCGCGCTGACGGTCGAGCGGGTGAAGGCCGAGGGTGAGCGCATCTCGTACGACATCGTCAACCGCGGCAACACGGTTCTGACCCCCAGGCTCGAGGTCCGCGCGGAGGGCGTTTTCGGCCCGCTGCTCGACCGCGGCCCCCGCACGCTTCCGGTGGAGCTTCTGCCCGGCCGCAGGATCACCCTGACGGAACCGTGGAGCGACGCCCCCGCCCTTGACTCCGTCGAGGTCACTCTCGCGGTGACGGCATCGGGCGGAGCCCACGACAAGGCGAAGGCGTCGGCCCGCTTCGTGCCGTGGGGAGCGGTGGCGGGGGTGGCGGCCGGGGTGCTGGGTCTGGTGGCGGCGGGGGTCTGGTTCGTAAGGAGACGCGGAGGCTCCGGGGATCCACCACGGGACGAACCTGAACAGGGCGGTACGGAGCTGGAGTTGGCGGGAGCGGGCACGGGAAGGGGCGAGCAACTGTGAACGGCACCCGACGAGGCGGCAAGACATCCATGGCTGCGGCCGCCGTGCTGGCGGTACTCGCCTTCCTGCTCCTCCCGGCGGGGCAGGCCACCGCCGCGGAGAAGCCGACCGTCACCCTGTCCAAGGCCCAGGCGGGCAAAGGCGGCGACATCACCGTCAAGGGCAAGGGCTGGCGCCCGAACGCCCTCCTGATGATGCTCGTCTGCGGCCAGTCCACTCCGGGCAAGGGCGTGCCCGGCGGCACGAACTCCTGCGCCAACGACACAGGGCGAGCCGTCACCACGGACGGCGACGGCGCGTTCAGCAAGAAGCTCCCGGTGGCCGAGCCCCCCAAGCCCTGCCCCTGCGTGGTCCACGTGGCCACCGTCACGGGAGAGAAGGCGCAGGCGGACGTCGCCTTCAAGGTCGCGGGCCATCCCGTGGAGCCCCTGCCCGAGCGGCAGGGCGGCGGGAAGCTCTCCGTCCTCACCGACACCCGGCTCGAAGGGTCGAGCGGCATCCTGGCCTGGTTCGGCGCTCCGCCGTCCCGCAAGTTCGTCTTCACCGTGGGCAACGTCGGCTCGGCCCCGGTCAAGAACCCCGTCTTCCAAGTGGGTACCTCCCACGGTGTGTTCGCCCCGCAGTGGGAGGAACAGCAGTGGCGCGGCACCATCGCCCCCGGCAAGAAGGCCCAGATCAAGCTGCCCGTCGAGCTCTCCGCGGGAGCGCACGGCAACTACCTCGTCTCCCTGAAGTTCGGCGGCAAGGTACTCGCCGAGCAGCCCTGGGGCGTCGGCCGCCCGTGGGGCGTCACCGTCTTCTGGATCCTGCTCTGCGTCGTCGTGCCGGCCGCCCTCTTCCGCATCGGCATGGCAGTGGTGGACAAGCTCCGTCCCCATCGCCGACGAGGGGGGCGCGGCTCCCGCCCCGCGGGACGCCACCGCACCGGCAGGCTCTCCGAACTCACCGACCGGCTACCGAAGTTGCGGCTCCCCCAGGGTGCGGTCGCGGCGGACGAGGCGGCCCGTACGCCACGTACGAAGCCGCCCCACGGGACCGGCAAGTCCGGCACGTCAGGCAAGCCCGCCAAGACCGTCAAGGACACAGCCACGAACACGACCACTCTCCCGTGGTTCACCCCTGACACAGACCCCGGCGCCGGGACCCCACCCGCCGGACAGCTCTCCGCACCGTCAGAGAACAGCCCGACGACGAAGGGAAACACGTGATCAGCACACGACGGAGAGCGGGCGCGGCCTCGGTCTCGCTGCTGCTCGGCGGGGCGGGCATCCTGCTGGGCGCGGGTCCCGCGCAGGCGGCCGAAGTGGCGTACAAGACGGAGTGCATTCCGCCGTCGATCTCGGGACTGCCGCCGGTGCAGGGCACCACGAAGGTGGAGATCACCGCGCCGGCCACCGCGAAAGTGGGCGACGAGGTCGATGTCGTATGGAAGACGACGCAGGCCGCGTCCAAGAATCCGGACGTCATCGACCTGGAGAAGGACACGGTGAAGCCGACCGGCACCATCAAGCTGGGCGGCGGCCAGACCGGTGACCTGGCGGTGGCGGGCGAGCGGGTCAATCCGCCGATCAAGAAGAACAGCCCGATGGTCCTTTCCGACATGAAGGGCAAGCTGAAGCTGACCAAGGCGGGCGACATCACGCTCACCCCGGGCGCGTACAACATCAACGTCAGCAAGCCGATGTCGACCGACACCAAGTGCACGCCCAAGGAAGAGGTCAAGGCGGGCGCGACCATCAAGGTGACGGAGGGCGGGGGCAGTTCGGGCGGCTCCACCGGTGGTGACACGGGCGGCAGCACGGGCGGCGACACGGGCGGCTCCACCGGTGGTGACACGGGCGGCAGCACGGGTGGTGACACCGGCGGCTCCACCGGCGGTGGTGGCGACGACGGCGGCAAGACCGATTTCACCGGCAAGGAAGTCCAGATCCCCTACAAGTGCAAGACGCCCATCGGCGACAAGGACGCCACGTCCCCCGTCCAGATCGACGCCAAGAAGGACGGCGGCAACTACGGCCTCACCGTGCAGTTCAAGAAGTCCGTCATGGACAGCCCCGCCGACATCCCCGCGGACTCGGTGAAGCCGTCGATGGCGGTCAAGCTGGGCGGCGCGGACAAGGGCACGGTGGCGGTGGAGGGCCCCACCAACAAGGAGCCCATCAAGTCCGGCGACCCGATGACCATCCCTGACCTGACCGGCACGTACAAGCCGGGCGCCGACGGCAAGTCGACGCTCTCGCCGGGTGTCCTGACGGTCAAGGCACTCGGTACGACGACGACCTGCACCCCGGCCAAGTCCGAGGTCTCACTGGAGATCGACACGGCGGCGCAGCCTGGCGGCGCCGGCGGTTCCGGCGACGGCTCTGCGGGCGGCTCCGCGGCGAGCGGCGGCGGTTCCGCGGCGGGCGGTGGCGGCGACCTCGCCGAAACC
>NZ_BAAAUG010000005.1:0-9290 GCF_039533825.1 Streptomyces rectiviolaceus | reverse complement strand
GCCGCCCCGCAAGGGGCGCGGGGAACTGCGCGACCAGCCGAAGACGGCCTGCGGCGGCCAACGGCCCTGACCCCGCAGACGCGTCTGCCTGCGGCGGTCCGTCAGCGGGTGCGGGCTCGCTGTGCTCGCTCGCGCAGTTCCCCGCGCCCCTGAAGGGGCGCCCCTGACGGGGCGTTCCCTGGACGCCGCTCAAACGTGCTGCCGCAGCCACCGCAGTACCGCCTGGGCGGCGCCCGGTTGCTTCAGAAGCTCGCCCCCGTGCGCCTCGCCCGGCTCGATGCGCACGGTGGCGTCCTTCAGGCCCGCCCTCGTCTGCGCGAGCGCGAGGTCCGTGGAGTGGGCGACCGGGACGAAGTCCGCCGCCGAGTGCGTGAGGTACAAGGGCGCGTCGTCCTTGCCGGAGGCGTGCGACTTGGCCACCAGGTCGACCCACTTCTTCCAGCACCGGCCGGAGGCCTGGTACGGCACGCACCCCGCGAGCAGCTCCGCCGTCCCCCGCAGCTTGCGCTGTCCCGGCGACGCGGCGCGCATCCCGCCGTCCTGCCAGGCGCGGTAGGGCGAGGCGACGGGGGAGAGGGCCACCACGCCGCGCACCCGCTTGCGCCCCGCGCCGTAGGCGCCCGCGCTGACGGCGAGATGCCCGCCCGCGGACGACCCGAGCACCACGGGCGTGGAGCCGCTCCGCCGCTTCACCCACCGCAGGGCCGCGAGCACGTCGTCGCGCTGCGCGGGCCAGGCGGCGTCGGAGGCGAGCCGGTAGTCGGTGTCGTACACGGTGAATCCGCGCGCGGCGAACCACCGCGCCCACCCGCTCCAGTCGGTGTCCCGCACCCAGGAGCCGCCGTGCAGGATCACCAGGGCGGGGTCGTCGCCGTCGCCGTGCACGGTGATGTTCTGGCGCGCGTGCTCCCCGTACGAGAAGGTCCCGCCCGGCAACGGCTCGGGTGCGGCCTCGACGGCGGCACTGGACGAAAGCAACGCCACACAGAGGGCGAGGACCGGCAAGGTACGGCGCATGGCCAGATGCTCCACCGCCCGGTCCCGCCACCGGCACAGAAACGTTCCGCGTCACCGTCACGGGTTAGCGAACGATCCTCTGTTCGCGCGAGTGGACGAACGGCGAGGGCCGCCGCACCCTCAGGTGCGGCGGCCCTCGTCGTCGTTCGATTCAGCTCAGTTCACGGAACCCATCAGTTCCTTGACCTTCTTGCGGTTCATCCAGATGCCGAAGCCCGCGATGACCGCGATGACCGCCTCGACGGCCACCGCACCCGAGTTGTTCAGGTCGATGCCGAGCTGCGGGGAGGTCAGCAGACCGGTGACGGAGTCGCCCGCGGTGACCGCGAGGAACCAGACACCCATCATCTGGGCGGTGTACTTCGCCGGGGCCATCTTCGTGGTGACCGAGAGGCCGACCGGGGAGAGGCAGAGCTCGCCGACGGTCTGGATGAAGTAGATCGCCACCAGCCACATCGGGCTGACCTTGCCGCCGTTGTTGGCGGTGTCGATCAGCGGGATGAGGAAGACGAGGAAGGAGATGCCGATCAGCGTGAGGCTGGAGGCGAACTTGACCGCCGTGCTCGGCTCCTTGCCCCGCTTGTTCAGCCAGAGCCACGCCGATGCGACCACGGGGGCGAGCGCCATGATGAAGATCGGGTTCAGCGACTGGTACCAGGAGGTCGGGAAGTCGAACCCGAGCAGGTTGTTCGTCGTCGAGTGCTCGCCGAAGATCGACAGGGTCGAGCCGTTCTGGTCGTAGATCATCCAGAAGACGGCGGCGACGATGAAGAACCAGACGTAGCCCGACAGCTTGGACTGCTCCAGGTCCGTCAGCTCCTTGTCGCGCTTCATGCGGACCAGGACGGTGACCGGGATGACAAGACCGGCGATGGTGAGGGGCATCAGGGCCCAGTCGGCGAAGTTGCCGGTCACACCGAGGAACGTGTAGAGCACGACCGCGACGATCAGCCAGATCAGGCCGTTGCGCAGGGCGGACGCACGCTGCTGCGGCGTCGCGGGCTGCGAGACGACGCTGCTCTCCGCGCTGAGGTGGCGCGAGCCGAGCATGAACTGGCCAAGGCCCAGGGCCATGCCGATCGCGGCGAGCGCGAAGCCGAAGTGCCAGTTGACGTTCTCGCCCACGGTGCCGATGGTCAGCGGGGCGAGGAAGGCGCCCACGTTGATGCCGATGTAGAACAGCGTGAAGCCACCGTCACGGCGCGGGTCCTCCGGGCCGTCGTAGAGGTGGCCGACCATCGCGGAGATGTTCGCCTTCAGCAGGCCGGAACCGAGCGCGACGAGCCCGAGACCCGCGAAGAACGTCGCCGAGCTGGGCAGGGCGAGCGTGATGTGGCCGAGGATGACGACGATGGCGCCGATGGCGACCGTCTTGCGCGGACCCCAGAAGCGGTCCGCCATCCAGCCGCCGGGCATGGCGAGGAGATAGACCATCGACATGTAGACGGAGTAGATCGCCGTCGCCGTCGTGGCACTCATGTTCATGCCGCCGGGGGCGATCAAGTACAGCGGGAGCAGTGCTTTCATGCCGTAGAAGCTGTAGCGCTCCCACATCTCGGTCATGAAGAGTGTGGCCAGTCCGCGGGGGTGGCCGAAGAAGGTCTTCTCAGAGCCAGGGGTACTGGCGGAGTCCTTCGTCAGGCTGGACGCCATGGGTCGATCCTCGAGGTTCGGGACGCGCGGCAAGAGCGTGTGCGCGCCCGGTGGGGGGCGGTCGGCACCGGGGTCGTACCGTCCACACCCCCACGCCCGGGGGGAGTTCGCGCTCCGTTTCGAGGAAGGCGCAGGTACGGCGACTCCGAGATCCACACCCTGGGCGCATCATCACGCGCAGGGTCCGACCACAGGTCATTCCTTTCAAGGCTGGCAGAAGCCGGCCCGCACATAAAAGAGACCTAAGGCCGCACAACGGGCCAAAGGTCCTTGCATAGTGCATCAGGCGTTGGGTCACCATACGCCACGACAGTGCGGCATATGGAAGGACTTGAGAGATGGATCACAGGTTGTGGTGGAACCATCGACGCACTTTTAAAGGTGATCCTCAGGATCGCACCCCATAGCCGCAGGCGTCGACGATCAGCGGGCGATCACCCCACGAGGGTCGTCCGGCGCGGACTACCATCACCCCATGACCCGTGTACTGCTCGCCGAGGACGACGCGTCCATCTCGGAGCCGCTGGCCCGTGCCCTGCGCAGGGAGGGGTACGAGGTCGAAGTGCGTGAGGACGGCCCGACCGCCCTCGACGCCGGGCTGCAGGGCAGCGTCGACCTTGTCGTACTCGACCTGGGGCTGCCCGGCATGGACGGCCTGGAGGTGGCCCGCCGCCTCCGTGCCGAGGGGCACACGGCGCCGATCCTCATCCTGACCGCCCGCGCCGACGAGGTGGACACCGTCGTGGGCCTGGACGCGGGCGCCGACGACTACGTCACCAAGCCCTTCCGCCTCGCCGAGCTGCTCGCCCGGGTCCGGGCCCTGCTCCGGCGCGGGGCGGCCGAGCCGCAGCAGGCGCCGGCCACGCACGGCGTGCGGATCGACGTGGAGTCGCACCGTGCCTGGATGGGCGAGGAGGAGCTCCAGCTCACGGCCAAGGAGTTCGACCTGCTCCGGGTCCTGGTCCGTGACGCGGGCCGGGTGGTGACCCGCGACCAGCTGATGCGGGAAGTCTGGGACACGACGTGGTGGTCGTCCACCAAGACGCTGGACATGCATATCTCTTGGCTCAGGAAGAAGCTGGGCGACGACGCGGCGAATCCCCGGTACATCGCCACTGTGCGGGGCGTCGGCTTCCGCTTCGAGAAGAGTTAAGGGGCGGCGCCCCTTTAGGGGCGCGGGGAACTGCGCGAGCAACCCAAGAAGACCCGCACCCGCGAGGAAACCGCCGTAGGCAGACGCGTCTGCGGGTCCGTCGTGGCTGGCCGCGCAGTTCCCCGCGCCCCTGGCGGCGGCTTCGATCGGCGACACTTGGTAAATGCGTCGCCGCCTGATCAACTCCACCCTCGCCGTAGTCCTCGTAGTGATCGCGGTCTTCGGCGTGAGCCTCGTCATCGTAGAGACGAGAACCATCAGCAGCAGCGCCCAGGAGCGGGTCACCTCCGAGGCGTTCCGCCTGGCCAGCGTCGTCGACAGCAGGATCATCAGCGACGAACAGATCAACGCCGAGATCCTGCGTGACGTGGCCGCGGTCGACACCGACCGCTACGCCCTCATCGAGATCCCGGGCCGCGCCCCCATCGAGATCGGCAGCCGCCCCACCGGCGACGTCATCCGCGACACGGCAAGGGGCGAGGAGGGCGAGAAGGTCACCGTCGAGGAGCCGCGCACCGCGGTCACCCAGGAGGTCGGCCGCACCCTGCTGATCATCGGCGCCGTGGCCCTGCTCGCGATCATCGCCGCCGTACTCCTCGCCGTGCGCCAGGCCAACCGCCTGGCCTCGCCGCTCACCGACCTCGCGGAGACCGCCGAGCGCCTCGGCTCGGGCGACCCGAGGCCCCGCCATAAGCGGTACGGGGTGCCGGAGCTCGACCGCGTCGCTGACGTCCTGGACGGCAGCGCCGAGCGGATCGCCCGGATGCTGACCGCCGAGCGCCGCCTCGCCGCCGATGCCTCGCACCAGCTGCGTACGCCCCTGACGGCCCTCTCCATGCGCCTGGAGGAGATCACCGTCACCGAGGACCTGGACACGGTGAAGGAGGAGGCCACGATCGCGCTCGCGCAGGTCGAGCGGCTCACCGACGTCGTGCAGCGGCTGCTCACGAACTCACGCGACCCGCGGACCGGCTCCGCCGTCTCCTTCGACCTGGACGAGGTCGTCAAGCAGCAGCTGGAGGAGTGGCGCCCGGCCTACCGCAGCGCGGGCCGGGCCATCGTCAGCTCGGGCAAGCGGCATCTGCGGGCCGTGGGCACGCCCGGCGCGGTCGCGCAGGTCCTGGCGGCGCTCATCGAGAACTCGCTCATGCACGGCGGCGGCACCGTGGCCCTGCGGACCCGCGTCACGGGAAACCAGACGGTCATCGAGGTCACGGACGACGGGCCCGGCGTCCCCGCCGATCTCGGCGCGCGGATCTTCGAGCGGACCATCAGCGGCCGCAACTCGACGGGTATCGGCCTGGCGGTCGCCCGGGATCTGGCCGAGGCCGACGGCGGCCGCCTGGAGATGCTGCAGACCAAGCCGCCGGTGTTCGGCCTGTTCCTGTCGCGTACGCCGCTGCAGAAGCGGGCCCAGGAGACCGAGGAGACGGTGCGCTAGCGGGTGCCGCGCACGACGGGCCGCTTCTCGCCGGCCGCCCGTGTCTCGCCGGCAGCCCGTGTCTCGCCGGGCGGCCGCGCCCCCGCGCGGGTCGCGCCGGTGCCGGTCTCCAGGAACGATTCCGCACTGGCGACGGCCTCCCGCGCGGGAAGCGTCTTGAACACCCAGGTGCGGTAGGACCAGAAGCGGAAGCAGGTGGCGATGCCGATGCCCACGAACTTGAAGATGTTGCGCTGGAGCGGGCTGTCCCAGTCGAAGCCGTAGATCGCCGCGTACAGGACGCCGTTCTCGATCACCAGGCCGACCGCGCTGAACATCAGGAACAGCGTGAGCTCCTTGGTGCGGGAGCTTTTGTCACGGTCCTTGTACGTGAAGTAACGGAAACCCACGTAATTGAAGGCGATGGCGACGACCGTGGCGATCACGTTCGCGCGCACGGCCTGGAGGTCCGTCGTGTGCCACAGCAGGTTGGAGACGCTGAAATTCACCAGCGTGCCCAGCGCTCCCACGGCCCCGAACTTGGCGACTTCGCGCGCGAGCTGCTCCATTCGCACCCGTAGTGCGCCACGTTCCTTCATGGTGGTCGCCCCAACCCCCGTCGTCGATTCGTTCCGGTCTCGGCCTCGTCGACGTATGTGGTGATTCGGTCGCGTCAACCCAGCCATGCTAACCAGCGACCCCGGCCCGTCGCTCGCGGACGCCTCCACACTGTGGCGGCTCTGTGACGGGAGAGGCCGTGCGGTGCGCGGAAACCGGCCGTTCCTGCGTGGCTGATACAGGCCGATACCCTGGGGGTGTGACGTTCCCGGTAGTCGGCATGGTCGGCGGGGGTCAGCTCGCTCGTATGACACACGAGTCGGGCATCCCGCTAGGCATCAGATTCAAGCTCCTCAGTGACACCCCTCAGGATTCCGCGGCGCAGGTCGTCAGCGATGTCGTCATCGGCGACTATCGCGACCTCGACACGCTGCGTGAGTTCGCGAGGGGCTGCGACGTGATCACTTTTGATCACGAACACGTACCCACCGAGCATCTACGGGCCCTGGAGGCGGACGGCATCCCCGTGCGTCCGGGGCCCGACGCGCTGGTGCACGCCCAGGACAAGGGCGTGATGCGCGAGAAGCTCACGGAGATCGGCGTGCCGTGTCCACGCCACCGGATCGTGCGCGATCCGGCCGACGTAGCGGCCTTCGCGGCCGAAGGCGACGGATTTCCGGTGATCCTCAAGACGGTGCGTGGCGGCTATGACGGGAAGGGGGTGTGGTTCGTACGTTCCGTCGAGGACGCCGAAGACCCCTTCCGGGCCGGTGTCCCCGTGCTCGCCGAGGAAAAGGTCGATTTCGTACGGGAGCTCGCGGCGAACGTCGTCCGCTCGCCGCACGGCCAGGCCGTGGCCTACCCCGTCGTCGAGTCGCAGCAGGTCGACGGCGTCTGCGACACGGTGATCGCGCCCGCGCCCGGCCTCTCGGAGGACCTCGCGGGCCAGGCGCAGGAGCTGGCCCTGCGCGTCGCCAAGGAGCTCGACGTGGTCGGCCACCTGGCGGTCGAGCTCTTCGAGACGCGCGACGGCCGCATCCTGGTGAACGAACTGGCGATGCGCCCCCACAACTCGGGCCACTGGACGCAGGACGGGGCGATCACGTCCCAGTTCGCGAACCACGTGCGCGCGGTGCTCGACCTCCCCCTCGGCGACCCGCGCCCGCGGGCGAAGTGGACGGTCATGGCCAATGTCCTGGGCGGCGACTACCCGGACATGTACCAGGCGTACCTGCACTGCATGGCGCGTGACCCGCAGCTGAAGATCCACATGTACGGCAAGGACGTGAAGCCGGGACGCAAGGTCGGCCACGTCAACACCTACGGCGACGACCTGGACGACGCGCTCGAGCGCGCGCGTCACGCGGCCGGCTACCTCAGAGGAACGATCACCGAATGACCGCACCTGTAGTTGGCATTGTCATGGGCTCGGACTCGGACTGGCCGGTCATGGAGGCCGCGGCCAAGGCCCTCGACGAGTTCGAGATCCCCTACGAGGTCGACGTCGTCTCGGCGCACCGCATGCCGCGCGAGATGGTCGCGTACGGCGAGGAAGCGGCGGACCGCGGCCTCAAGGCGATCATCGCGGGGGCCGGCGGCGCCGCGCACCTGCCGGGCATGCTGGCTTCGGTGACCCCGCTGCCGGTGATCGGGGTGCCCGTCCCGCTCAAGTACCTCGACGGCATGGACTCGCTCCTGTCCATCGTGCAGATGCCCGCGGGTGTGCCGGTGGCGACGGTCTCGGTGGGCGGCGCGCGCAACGCGGGCCTTCTCGCGGCGCGCATCCTCGCCGCGCACGACACCGAACTCCAGGCCCGTATGCGGGAGTTCCAGCAGGAGCTGAACGAACAGGCCACGGAGAAGGGCAAGCGGCTTCGCGCCAAGGTCGAAAGCATGGGTTCCGGTTTCGGCTTCGGCTCGGGAAAGTGACCGGCATGACCTCACCCGCCAGTGCTTCCCTGGACGACGCCCGCGCCCTTCTCGCCGACTTCCCGGTGGCCGACGGCCACAACGACCTGCCGTGGGCCCTGCGCGAGAAGGCGGGGTACGACATCGACCGCCTGGACATCGCGACCGACCAGACGGGCAGCCTCCACACGGACATCGCGCGCCTGCGGGCGGGCGGGGTCGGTGCGCAGTTCTGGTCGGTGTACGTCCGCACGGACCTGACGGGCGACGCGGCGGTGAGCGCGACGCTCGAACAGATCGACTGCGTCGAGCAGTTGCTCACGCGCTACCCGGCGGATCTGCGGCGCGCGCTGACGGCCGCGGACATGGAGGAGGCGCGGGCGCAGGGCCGTATCGCGTCCCTGATGGGTGCCGAGGGCGGCCACTCCATCAACAACTCCCTTGCCACGCTGCGGGCGTTGCACGCGCTGGGCGTCCGCTACATGACGCTGACGCACAACGACAACATCGCGTGGGCGGACTCGGCGACGGACGAGCCGGGGGTCGGCGGCCTGTCGGCGTTCGGCCACGAGGTCGTACGCGAGATGAACCGCAGCGGCATGCTCGTGGACCTCTCCCACGTGGCGGCGACGACGATGCGGGCGGCCCTTGACACCTCCGTGGCGCCGGTGATCTTCTCGCACTCCTCGGCGCGCGCGGTGTGCGACCACCCGCGCAACATCCCGGACGACGTCCTGGAGCGGCTGCCCGCGAACGGCGGCGTCGCGATGGCCACCTTCGTGCCGAAGTTCGTGCTGCAGGCGGCGGTCGACTGGACGGTGGCGGCCGACGAGAACATGCGGGCGCACGGCTTCCACCACCTGGACACGGGGCCGGAGGCGATGAAGGTCCACGCGGCCTTCGAGGAGTCGACCCCGCGCCCCGTGGCCACGGCCGCGACGGTCGCCGACCACCTCGACCACATGCGCGAGGTCGCGGGCGTCGACCACATCGGCATCGGCGGCGACTACGACGGCACGGCGTTCACGCCGGACGGCCTGGACGACGTCGCCGGTTACCCGAACCTGATCGCGGAGCTCCTGACCCGCGGCTGGTCGAAGGCGGACCTGGCCAAGCTGACCTGGCAGAACGCGGTCCGCGTACTGGGTGCGGCGCAGGACGTGGCACGCGACGTGCAGTCCCGGCGCGGTCCTTCGAACGCGACGCTTCAGCAACTGGACGGCTGAGGGCGCCACTTGAGGCGGAGGGCGGGGGTGGCCGGTCGGCTGCCCCCGCCCTTCGCCTTCTCAGGCCACGACCTCTTGCGCGAAACGCAGCGAGCGGGCGAAGACCTCTTCCACCGCGTCGTCGGACGCGCCGTACCAGCCGTGGTCGGCGCCCGGCACCGTACGCAGCTCGACCTGGGCGCCCACCTCCCGCAGCCGGGCGGCGAGCGCCTCGCTGTGCGTGCCGGGGACCATCGTGTCCCGCTCGCCGTGGACCAGGAGGAAGGGCGGGGCGTCGCGGTGGACCCGCGCGACGGGGCTGGCCGCGCGGGCTCGCTCGGGCACGGCAGCGGGGGCGGCGCCGAGCAGCAGGGCC
>NZ_BAAAUG010000004.1:0-14331 GCF_039533825.1 Streptomyces rectiviolaceus | reverse complement strand
CTCGCGGAGGCGGCGGGCGACTGGGCGGGCGCCTGCGAGATCTACGCACGGGCGATTCCCGCGGAGGATGCGGAAGGGGGCGAAGGCGACGCGGGGGGCGGCGGCGTGGAAGGCAACCACGCGGGAGGCGGCAGCGCGGAGGGCGACCACGCGGGGGGCGGGAGCGCGGAGGGCCGCAGGACGCAGGACGGCGACACGAAGGCCACTGACCCGCAGGAGAGCGGCGCGCACGGCGCCAACCCACAGGACGCCAAAGCGGAGGACAGCGGCACAGGGGGCGGCCACGCGGGGACCGGGAGCGCGGAAGGCCGCAGGACGCAGGACGGCGACACGAAGGCCACTGACCCGCAGGAGAGCGGCGCGCACGGCGCCAACCCACAGGCCGCCGAAGCCGAGGACGCCGACACCCAGGCCGCCGAAGCGGAGAACGGGAGCGCGGAGGGCGACCACGCGGGGAACGGCGGCGCGGAAGGCCGCAAGACACAGGACGGCGACACGAAGGCCGCCGACCCGCAGGAAAGTGGCGCGCACGGCACCGACACACGGGCCGCCGAAGCGGAGGACGGCGGCACTGGGGGCGACCACGCGGAGAACGGGAGCGCGGAGGGCCGCAGGACGCAGGACGGCGACACGAAGGCCGCAGACCCGCAGGAGAGCGGCGCGCACGGCGCCAACCCACAGGCCGCCGAAGCGGAGAACGGCGGCACGACGGATGTCCGCGCGCAGGACACCGACGCGCGGGACGCCGAAGCGGAGGGCGGCGGCACGACGGGCGGCGGCGCGCCCGCCCCCGACCCAGCCGACCCCGACCAAGAGCCCCGCCACCTCCACCGTTACGCCCTCGCCCGCACCCACGAGCTCGCCGACGCATGGGGTGACGCCCTTCTCGCCTACGAGGCGCTGCCCGACAGCTGGGCCGATGTCGTGGTGCGGCGGCGGTACGCGCGGGCTCGGATCGCCGAGGGCGCCGCTGCGAGCGGCGTGGAGTGGGGCGCCGTCGTGGCCGCCTTCGGTGCCGTGGAGGGTGAGCCCGGAGCGTTCGATGACGCCGCCGCTCGCCGGAGGTACGCGCTGGTGCGGCTGGCCGAGGCCGAGGGTGACTGGGCCCGCGTCCAGGAGGAGGCCGCCGCGCTCGGGGATCATCGGGACGCCGCCGCGCTGGGCGCCTACGCGCGCGGGCGCCTTGCCGACGCCCACCAGGAGTGGCGGCAGGCCGCTGACGCCTTCCGGCGGTGTGCGGGGCACCGGGACGCGGAAGCACATCTCGCTTACGCGCAAGGGAGGTTGCTGGAGGCGGACGGACGGTGGAGCGACGCGGTCGCCGCGTACGAGCGGGCCGGCGGCGGTCTCGACCGGGCCGACGCGCGGCGCCGCAGGCTCCGGCGGCTGCTCGAACTGCTGCCCTGGGCTGACGGGCTCACCAGCGCCCCTCTCGTCGCCGACCCCTTCGCGTCCAGCGACCCCACGTACCCCTACTTCGCGCTGCGTGACGCCGGCGTCGACCCCGGGGCCACCATGGACGTCGTCAACGACGCCTCGTACACGCTGCTCGAACGCGGTGGCATGACCTGGTCCGAGCGCGTCGCCTGGGACCGGCTGCGGCTTCCGGGGCGGCGGCTCCAGCTGGACGCGCTCCTGTACCGGTGGCACTCCCCCGCCGCGCTGCGCGACGCGATGGCCGGGCTGTCGCCGGACGAGGGGGCGGGGGCCTGGCTCATCGGCGATCTGTGCGAGCGGTTTCCGCGGGACGCGCCCCTCCTGCTGCTGCTCGCCAGGGACCGGGAGGCCGCCGCGGCCGAGTGGGAGCGGCGGCTCGCGGCGGCTCCGGGTGACATGGCCGTCGTCCATGGACTCGCCGCCGCCCGGCTCTGGCAGGCGCAGGAACTGGAGCAGAGCGGGGCCTGGGAGCACGCCGTCACCGCCTGGGAGTCGGCGCTCGCCTACTGGGCGACGCTGCTGAGCGACGACGAGTACTGGGACGGCTGGCGCGCCGAGCGTGCCGCCTGCTACGAACGGGACCTGCCGGGCGAGGACATGGCCCAGCTGCGGCTCGAACTGAGCCAGCATCTCTTCGGGCAGCTGTCCGTCTGCGAACAGCGCCACACCGAGCAAGACCGTCCCGAACAGGCCGCCGCGTACCAGGAGTTGGCCGCCCTGCTCGAAGCCGAGCTGGGCGCGGCCCGCGTACTGAAGGACATGGGCGGCCTGCGCGACGTGCCCGGCGCGGGCGCCGCGCCGCTCGCCTGCGGCCCCCGCTACCTGCGCCTGCTCCACCTGGAGGCACCGCTCGGCGCACTCGCCGCCGCCCTGGACTCGGCGGCCGAGCAGGGCAAGGACCCCGGCGCCTACGCGGTACGCGAACTGCGCTGGGCATTCTCGGAGTTGGCGAAGAGCTTCGTCCTCTGCGAAGTCCACAAGTTCGGGCCCGCCCTGCGCGCACTGCCGGACTTCGCCACCCTCACCACACTGCCCGCCGACTGCGAGGGCCCGGCATCGGCGGCCACCCCGGACACCCACATCGAGGCCTGCTCGCACTGCCAGGACTTCCTGCGCCGCAATCCCGCGTACGTCCAACTGCCCGAGCGGCACACGAAGTTGCTGCAGGACGGCGTCGAGCTGGCCGTGCGCGTACGCCTCGCCCTCTCCCGCACCGCCCTGACCGACGGCGCGGGCGGCCTCGACCGCGCCCTGGACGAGTGGGCCGAGCTCGTCCGCGTGTCCCGGCGCGCCGGGATGCAGGCCCGCAGCAAGAAGGCGGTGGTCACCGCCGTGCTCGGCCGTGTCGAGGCCCTGGTCGACCGGGGCGGCGCGCAGCGCGGTGACTGCCTGGACGAAGCCGTCACGCTCGTCGAGGCGGTACCGCCGGTCCTGCACCCCCTCGACCCTGACCTGGTGGATCAACTCACCGCGAAACTCTCGGCGTTGCTGTCCATGCGCGGTGTGTGGCGCGGTTACACCCGCACCAAGTACGGCATGCACTCGGACGCCTTCGGGGCCGAGGCCGACCTGCGACGCGCCCTGGCGCTCAACCCCGCGTCCAGCCACGCCCGCGACAATCTGGCGCGCGCCCTGGTCTTCACCCTCGACGCGCACACGCACACGATCCCGGGCCGCCTCAAGATCCTCCACGAGGCCCTTGGCCTCCTGGATGTGGGCCTTGGGCAGGCCCTGACGCACGGCTACCGCGAGACGCTCGGCGAGGCACTCGACGAGCTGGAACGGCTCCTCGCCCAGGACCTCGGGGTGGACGGACTGCGCGACCTGATGCGCAGCGACAGCGAGGAGACGCCTCCGGACGAGGGTGAACTCGCCCAGTGGGCAGGTTCGTTGACGGACCTGGCCGAGGAATCCCTCGGCCGCGGCGACATCCGGCGCGCCCTGCACCATCTGATCCGCGCCACCCGCGCCGACCCGACGAACAGCCGCATCCGGCGCGCCCTGCTCGATGCCGTGCGGCGCCGTCTCGGCGGCGCGCCCGCGGAGGGCGGCCGACAGGCGGGAGGCGAGGCTCCGTGATCAAGGATCCGTCGACGAGCTGGGACGGCGGCCCGTTCCCCTACGACGCGCTCGCCGAGGTGGGCGTCACACCGGAGACGTCGCACGCCGACCTCCAGAACGTCTCCTTCGAGCTGCTCGCCCGGCGCCTGATGACGCCGGTCACCCAGCAGGCCTGGGACGAGCTGCGCGTCGTACGCCGCCGCATGGTGGCCGAACTGCTCCTGTACGACGTGGACTTGCCGACCGCGCTGAAGGCGGCGCACGCGGAACTCGACCGCGCGCTTGCCGGTGCCGAGACCCCTGAGCCGACGGGCCCGCCCAAGTCGCCGCTCCCGGAGGAAACCGCCCAGCTCCTCGACGACCTCATCACCTTCGACATCTGACACCCCCGCGACACCGAGGAGCCCGCCTTCGATGAGTACGCAGGACCCGTCCCCCGCGACGACGGCCACCGTCGCCCGCCTCGCCCACGAGAACTCCCTGGCCCTCGCCGCGCGGGACGCCGCCCACCGGGCGCTGACCGAACAGCTGCTCCTCGTGCTCGCCGACACCCTGGACTCCTTCGACCGACTGCTCGCCGAAGGAACCGAAGGGACGGCGGCCGACCCGGAGTCGTACCGCAGAAGCCTGGAACTGATCGCCCGGCAGCTGGAAACCGCCATGTCCGGACAGGGAGTCGAGCCCGTCGGCCGTATCGGTGAGCGCGCCGAGCCCGCGACCCACCACGTCGCCGAGGTCCGCACCGCACCCGGAGCGGCCGACGACGAGGTCCTGGAGATTCTGCAGCGCGGATATCGATACCGGGGGCACGTCCTGCGCGCCGCCCGGGTAGTTGTCGCCGTGACCGGCGGCCCCGAGCAGGGAACGGAGCGTTCATGAAGGCCATCGGCATCGATCTCGGCACCACGAACAGCGCGGTCGCCGCCCACGACCCGCACCGCGCGGACATCGCGGTGCTGACCAACAGCAAGGGCGAGCGGCTCACCCCGTCCGTGGTGGGCCTGGCCAGGCAGGACCGCCCGCACCAGCCGCTTGTCGGCGAGGACGCGCTGAACTGGGCGATCAGGCAGCCCAAGGACACCGTGGTGTCCGTGAAGCGCCTGATGGGCCGGGACTTCGCGGACACCTCGGTGGCGGAGGCGCGCGGCAGGTTGAGTTACGAGATCGTCGCGGGGCCCGACGACGACCCGCGCGCCCACGTGGTGCTCGGCGAGAAGACACTGACTCCCGCCGATGTGTCGCGGATGATCCTGGAGAAGCTCGTGCAGGACGCGACGCGGACCCTGGGCGAGCAGGTCACGCACGCCGTGATCACCGTGCCCGCGTACTTCCGCGACGCCCAGCGCGCCGCGACCCGTGAGGCGGCCGAGCGCGCGGGCCTGGTGGTGAAGAAGATCGTGGACGAGCCGACGGCCGCCGCGGTCGCCTTCGGCCTGCACAAGCCGGGCGGCGAGCGCAGCCGGGTCCTCGTCTATGACCTCGGCGGCGGCACCTTCGACATCTCGGTCCTGAACGCGGTCAAGGACCAGGAGGGCAACAGCCAGTTCCAGGTGCTGCGTTCGGCGGGCGACATCTGGCTCGGCGGCGACGACTTCGATCTCGCCATCGTCGAGCGGATCATCCAGTGGATGCGGGACGAGCACCAGGTCGACCCGTCGGGCGACAAGGCGTTCCTCTTCCAGGCGAAGAAGGCGGCCGAGCGCGCCAAGCGGGAGCTGAACGACCTCGACGAGACGTACATCGTGATCCCGGCGGCCTACCGCAGCCAGAAGGGCGTCCTCGACGTCGAGATGACGCTCTCCCAGGGCGAGTTCAACGCGATGATCGCGCCGCTGGTGTCCAGGACGATGGACCTGGTGACGGAGACACTCGGCCGCTACGAACTTGCGCCCAAGGACATCTCCGACGTCCTCCTGGTGGGCGGCGGCACGCTCACCCGGCCCGTCTACGAGGCGGTCGAGGCGTACTTCGGCAGGGACAAGGTCCGCAGGAACATCAACCCCATGGAGTGCGTCGCCTTCGGCGCGGGAGTGCTCGCCGAGACCCTGGACGGCGTGGAATGCCCCGACCCGCAGTGCGCGAAGGTCAACGACGACTCCGCGCAGACCTGTGAGGACTGCGCCGAGAGTCTGGTCAACGCCCGTCCCGTGGGCTCGACGGGTCTCTACGAGTCGACGCCCATGGCGATGGGGATCGCCGCCGTCAAGGGCTCCCAGCGCGACGTGTTCGTCGAGATCATCCCGGCCGGTTCGCCCTATCCGCTGCCCGAGCCGCGCCGGCGCACCTTCCACGCGACCGACAGCCGCCGCATCCGCGTCCCGGTCTACGAGGGCGACAGCCAGGTGGCGAGCGAGAACCACGAGCAGGGCGTCGTCGAGTTCGACCTGCCGCAAGAGATCGAGATCAACCGGCACGTGGACGTGTCGTTCAACTACTCCGCCGACCGCATCATCACCGTACGCATCAGTGTGCGCGGCACGGACATGACCCTTGAGGCGACCCCGAACCGCGAACGGCCGCGGACCCCGCCTCCGGAGACGGGCGCGGAGGTCGACAGCCATGTGCTGCGCGAGGAGCTGGGGTACGCCGAGCGGGAGGCGGATCACTTCCTGAAGCGGTACGGCACGTACATCGAGCCGGTGCAGGCGATGAAGGTGCGCCGGGACATCGAGCAGGCCCAGCGGGCGGCGGCGATGGGCGACAGCGGCGAGTACAAGCGGCTCACCGAGCTGCTCCTCGACGACGTGTTCCACCAGTGCGGCCTGGCGAGCCAGTTCCGGCAGGCCGAGCTGGCGTCGGAGGGCGCGCCGCCGGACACCGTGCGGCAGATCAACGAAGCGGTCGAGTTCGTCAAGCAGGCCCACCGGCAGGGCAATCGGGTGCAGACCTCGCAGCAGGCCCGCAACCTCCGCAGTCTGGTGGCGGTGGCCCAGTCGGAGCGCCGGGTGCAGTCGCTGCCCGACCGGCCCGACTACGGCGGCATCCTCCAGGTCGGGGAAGACACGGTCGACGGATGACTTCAACGGCGGGGCGCGCCCCTGTGTGCCTCGGGCTCGACTTCGGCGGTACGGGCCTGCGCGCACTGTTCGCGCTGCCGGGTCAGCCCGCGCGGCGGCTGGACGCGGCGGCCGGGGACTGGCCGTGGCTGCTGTGCGAGCCCGCCCCCGCGGGCGTGCTGCCCGTCTCCTTCCCCAGTCTCAAGAGCCGGGTCGGCAGCGGGCGGCCCGTACGGGCGCAAGGAGCGTCGTTCCCGCCGGAGCGCCTGGTGGTCCGGATGCTGCGGATCCTGCGGGAGCGGGTGGAGGCGGAGACATCGGGGACGGTCGCGCAGACCGTGATCAGCGTGCCCGCTTCCTACCAGTCGGCGCAGCGCTCCGCGCTGCGGGACGCGGCGCGGGATGCGGGTCTCGCGCCCGCGCGGCTCATCAGCGACGCGATGGCCGCGGTCGTCGGGCACACGTCGGAGCGGGACAGCGGCACCTTCCTCGTGTACGGGATGGGGTACGAGGGGTTCGAGATCGGCCTGGTCCGCTGTGTGCGGGGGCACTACCGCGCGCTCGGCCACGAGGGGGCGGCCACCTCGGGCGGGCGTGCCTTCGACGGGGAGGTCCTTTCGTCGGCGGTGCGGCTGCTGCGCAGGCACCGCGGTCCCGGTTCGGTGTCGGGGGTGGACCCGGAGGTGTGGCTCGCGCTGCGGGCGCGGGCGCAGGAGGCGCGGGAGGCGCTGAGCACACCGGGGAGCGCGGGGGCCGCCGAGCTGTCCCTGGACGTGGGCACGGGGCCGCCCCTCGAGGTGCGGATCACCCGGCACCATCTGGACGCCTTCCTCGCCCCGCACGTGCGCCGCACGGTCGACCGCGCGCGGTCGCTGCTCGACCAGTCGGGGATGACACCGGCGGACGTCGACACGCTGCTCCTCACGGGCGGCAACACCCTGATGGAGCAGGTCGGTTCGGGGGTGGCGGAGCTGGGCGGGCACCGGGTGCAGGCACCGCCCGAGCTGCTCGCCCTGGGGGCGCTGAAGCACGCGGTGCGGCTCGCGGGCGGGGCCGCCGGGTCGGCCGCTCTCGAAGAGGGTCCGCTGCAGCCCGCGGACCCGGCCGACGACACGCTCTCGGACGCGCCTGCCCTGACGGCCACGCTGGTCGGGGGCGGGGAGCCGGTGCGGGGCGGTGCGCCGCCGCTCGGGGACGTGGAGCGGGCGCGGGTGCTCGCGGGGCAGGGGCGCACGGAGGAGGCGGTGGCGCTGCTGCGGGAGGTCGTCGCGGAGGCGGGGGCGCTGCTGGACTCCCTCACGTCGGAGGCCTCGCCGGAAGCACCGCCGGTGGCCGACGAGTCCGACACCCCGCCTCCCGCCGACCGGATCGCGCTGCGCCAACTCGCCCGTGCGGAGAGCTTGTTGGAACTCGGGCGGTACGAGGACGCCGTGCAGGCCTCGCACGCGGCGTGGCTCGGGGCGGCCACCAGGCCCGCCGGGGCCGACGTGCTCGACGCGATGATCGACGTGCACTGCGCGGCCGCGATGGCCGACACCTCGCCCCACCACTTCCCCGACGCCGAGCGGTGGCTGCGGTGCGCGTACGGCCATGACCCGACCAGCGAACGTGTGCGCGGCCTGCTCGCCGAGCGCACCTACCGGCACGCGGTGGAAGTACAGCGTCTCGGGGGACGCGATGAGGCGATTGAGACCCTGGGGAAGTGCCTCACATGGAATCCTGAACACGCCGATGCCGAGGCTCTGTTGCGGCGGTTGAACCGCGACGGAAGGAACCGGCGGGGCCCGAGAGCAGGGGGAAGCGTTTGACGCCCGCAGAACTGCTGGACAAGCAGAAACTCATCGACGAGTTGCAGCGTCTGGCAGCCCATCCATCGCTCGCACCACGTTCGGCCGAACTGACCGTGCTTGCGAAGGACTTGAAACCGGCCCACCAGCTCGACCGGTGGGCCGAGGTGGACCTCGTGGACGCCTACGTACGGCCCGAGAGCGTGCTCACGCCGCCCGCGGGGCAGGCAGGGCGGCACGACGGCCGCCTGGAGGCCGCGCTCGGGATCCTCGTCTTCATTCCGCTCCTGGTGACGTGGTTCGGGCTGCGGGAGGCGGTGCGGGCGTACGGGGAGCTGAGCAAGGAGGACCCCAAGGAGTCGACGCGCCCCTTCCTCCAGCTGTGGCAGTCCGGCTTCGGCGGGCATCTGTCGGCGCTCGGCCGCTTCGAGAACGTCGCGCTGATGGCGGTGCTCCTGATCGCCCTCCTCGTCCTGCTCTCGGTGTGGCACGCGCGGGTGAAGGCGCGTACGGACCGGGAGGAGACGGAGCAGCAGAGCGAACGGGAGCGGCTCCTGGCCGAACTCGCGTCCGTCCTCACGCGTACGCAGATGGTGCTCGCCCCGCACCGCAGCGCCTCGCCCCAGCAGTTCACCTCCGAGCTGACCAAGGCGGCCACCCAGATGCGGCAGCTCGCGTCGAAGGCGGAGACCAGCCACAAGGCGCTGACCGGCACGACGACGGCGGTGAGCAGGTCCATCGACGCGCTGAAGGCCGCAGCGGACGCGCTCACCGTCGAAGTCCCGAAGCTGGGCGTCGCGGCGTCCCGTATCGAGCAGACCTTGCGCGACGGCCGGACGGCGGCGGACAAGGCGAGCGTGGCCGGCGCGGACGCGGCGCGCGGTATCGCCGACCGCGTCAAGACGGCGGGCGACACCGTCGAGGCCTCCCTGAAGTCCCTGATCGCCGCCCAGCAGTCGCTGGTCACCAAGTCGGAGACGGTGGCGGCGGCCACCGACCGGGCCTCGCAGGCGCTGGTCGACAGCACCGGACGCACCGGCGACGCGGTGGAGGGGATGCGCGAGGCGACGGAGCGGTGGGACGCGGCGGCCGCGCACTGGCAGGACGCGGCGGCGCGGCTCGACGAACGGATCGGGGCGCTGGTGGGAGCCTCGGACCTGCCGGGCACGCCGCCGACCGCGCCCGCGTCGGCACTCCTGGGGACACCGACCGTGCCCGCGCCGAACGGGTCCGAGGGGAACGGGCATGCGTGGGGCGGCAGCACCAACGGGCAAGCCGCCGATGACCACGATGAGACCGATCAGACCGACGACAGCCTCCGGAGTGAAGCGACCCGGGCCCTGCCCGCCCGCGGGCGCCGGATCCCCTCCCCGGCAGGCCCCGTCGACGCGCCGCCGCAACCCCGGCACCAGCCGCCGGGCGGAGGTGACGCGTGAGCCGACCGCGACGCCGGGGGCGGGTCAGTGTGGTGGTCCTCGCGGGGTGGCTCTTCGCCGATCTGCTCCTCGTCCTGGCCCTGGTGTCGATGGCCGATCGCCCCGACCCGCTGGCCGACCGCCCCAAGGCGTCCAAGGGGGAAGCGAAGCCGTCGCCCTCCAAGTCCCCCACGGGCCCCCGTTCGGTGGAGCTGCGGCCGGAGGAGTTCCGGGTCAAGGGCGCGGACAAGGGCGATCTCGCCGAGCAGATCCGCAAGAACACCGGGAAGTGGGCGGGCCGGGAGGCGGCGCTTGTGCTGACGTTCGGCGGCTCGAGGAACGGCGAGGCGTACGCGCACCGCGTCAACGCGCTGCTCGGCAAGGGCCGTCCGGACATGTTCACCAAGAAGACCGCGACGGACGACTTCCACAAGCTGGGCGACCCCGCGTCGACGGCGACCGTCAGGGTGTACTTCTACACGACTCCGGGCGGCTGACCCATGACGAGCTGGAACCCCGGTGAGCGCCCGCCGGGAGACGTGTCGGGGCTCCCCCTGCCGAGCCTGCCCGCCTTCCCCGCGATGCGCGGCTACCTCCAACTGCACGCGGCCATAAGGAGCTTGGGGTTTCGCCATGCGGCCGAGGCCCTGCGCGCTCCCGCGCCGGTGACCCCTTCGGGGCAGTCGACGCAGGCGCTCTTCGGCACCCTGCCGAAGGCCGAGACCGACGACGGTTTCCGCATTCTCGACGGCCTGTGGTTCCCGGCCCGCGGAGGCCTGTGGCAGCGCGCCGATCTGGCGTACGTCCAGAAGTCCCGCGCCCGGTGGCTCGCCTCCGCGCACCCGCGCGCCATGGACGCGGCCGCCGTCGTGGACGTCCTGGAGACCGTCGTACGCGACGACCCGATGGGCTTGCGCCGCATCGTCCTGTGGGAACTGTGCTGCAGGCTGAGCGACGGCACCGCGGAACGGCAACGGCCCGGGTCCGCCCGCGCCACACCGCCCGCCGCCGAGCACGCCGTCGCCCTGGGTGTGCACCGCAGCGAGGCGGGACCACTCGTGGACGCCGTCGCCGCCGTCCGTTTCCCGGCGGCGGGCGATGCCCGGGACGCCGCCGAGACCCTCAACGACATCTGGCCGGGCACCCGGCTGCGCGAGGCCGAACGGCTCGCGCAACTCGTCCCCCCTGCACCTTCGGATCACGTCCTGTCCGCCCTGCTCGGCACGCTCCACGCCCGGTCCACCGCGGTCCGGCAACTCGCGCTCACAGCGGAGCAGTTGACGGACCGGGGCGACCTCCGCGCCGCGGCCGCCGCATGGCTCGGCGCCGTGCGGCAGGCCCACGACGACGTGGACGCGCGTGCGGGACTCCTGCGCGTCGCCGCGCTCCTGGCCGACGGCCCCTCCGCCTCCCCGGAGTCGGAGGTGGCGGCCGTCGTCGAGGACCGGACCGTACGCCTGTCCTGGCGCGCCCCGAGGCACGGCCGGGGCGCGGTGTCCTACCGCGTGCTCCGATACCTCGGCGGCGCGCCCGAGCTCGCCGTCGATGTGCCGTCGGACGACACCGCCCTGACGGCGGTCGACCTCGATCCGCCCACCGGACGCCCGCTGCGCTACGCCGTGTTCCCCGTACGCCGGGGCCGCGAGGCCGGGGTGCCGCGCGTCACCGCGCAGCTGATGCTCACCCCGGACGTCGCGGATCTGCGGGCCGAAGCGGTGCCGGACGGCGTACGGGTGCGGTGGCGGCCGGACGCCTCGGCGATCGAGGTCAGTGTCATGCGGACGGCCGACGGTGCGAGCGGCCCGGGACAGCGGGTGTTCTGCGAGCACGACCAGGTCCTGGACTCGCCGCTCCCCGTCGGCCTGTACGTCTACGAGGTCCGCTGCGGCTACCCCGGGCCCGCCGGCCGCCTCGCCTGGTCGCCGGGGCGCACTATCACCGCCCGCGTCGAACGCTGGCCCGCACCGGTGGAGGAGCTCAGCGTCCGGCGCCTCGACGACGGCCGCGTACGCATCGCGTGGCGTCCGCCCTCCCGCGGGGACGCCCATCTGGTGCCGTGGTTCGGGCATCCCGTACCGCCGGGCGCTGACGTGTCCCGGCATGTCGGTCGGCTGGCCCCGCCCGACGGCACGCCGCCGACCTCCGTCGACGTACTGCCGCCGCCAGGTGAGCGGCTGCGGATGACGGCCGTGAGCGTGCTCGGCGACCGCGCCGTCTGCGGGCCGAACGTGGTCGTCGAACGCCAGGGTGAGGTACGGGACTTGGAGGTGCGCCGGGTGGCCGCCGACCGTGCCGAGCTGCGGTTCGACTGGCCCGATCCCGCCGTGCTCACGCTCGTCTCCTGGGAGGACGGCGTACGCGGCGGTGAGCGGCGCGTGGCGCGCAGCCAGCACGTGTCGGGGCGGGCCGTGGCGCTCCAGGTCTCCCCGGCGGAGTGCCGGTTCACCGTGACCGCGCTGCCACGGCCGGACGCCGTGGCCATCGGGGCGCCTTCGGCACGGGCCGTGCTGCCCGCCGCGCCGCCACCGGCGCCGTTGCTCCCGCCGACGCCCGCCCCTTGGTGGCGGGCGTGGTGGCGGCGGTGGCGCACGAAGCAGACGCCCGCCCCCGCCGGTCCCGTGGTCCCTGACCTCCGCCCCTAGTCGCGGACCTCCGCCTCCGCCCCGCCCCCGAACTCCAGCAACAACCCGGCCCGCAGCGCGATCGTCCGGCCCGGCTCCACGTCCCGCACGGTCCCGTCGTCCTTCCGCGCCGTCCACACGTCCTTGGTGTGGTTGGTGAGCCCGAACCTGCCCCGGTTCTGCGGGTGTTCGGTCACCTCGCCCACCACCGCACGGAAGTCGTGCCGGTCGGGATCCTCGACCAGGTGATGGGCGTAGACCCGTGCACTCGGGGCGAGCCTGATGCCGCGCCGGGTGCGCGACGTCCCCGTACCGGTGACCAGTTCGAGCCGCGGCGGCAGCACCAGCGTACGACCGCATTTCCAGCAGTCGGGGGCCGCGCCGTCCGGCTGCGTGAGGTTCTGCTTGCCGCACGAGCCGCACTGGGTGATGGCGTCGAGTACCTGGCTCAGGGCCTTGCGCCACTGCGTCTCGCGCACGCGCTTGACCGGAGTCCGCACCCCGTCCGTGAAGGTCTGGACGAAGAAGTCCCGCAAGATCTTCGGCAGCGCGCCCCAGGTGGCGACGACGGTCGGCTGCTCGTCGGGGACGGGACGGTTGCGGGCGTCGGACGGGTCGTAGATGAAGACCGGATCGGTGCCGTAGAGGCGCCGTTTGGCCGCCTCGTCCATGCAGCGGATCTGCAGGGCCTGCGCGCCGTTGAACGGGTGGTCGTTCATGAGCAGCAGGAAGAGCAGCACAGCGAGCGAGTGCAGGTCGGTCTGCGTGCCGGGCTGCGCCCCCTTGTCGCGGCGGACCAGCTCGGGCGCCATGAAGTCCATCGTCCCGGCGACCGCGGCGGACTCGCCCTCCACCACCGCGTTGTCGTTGTCGCACACCAGGACGTCCCCGGTGCGCGGGTCGAAGAAGATGTTGCCCCAGTTGATGTCGCGGTAGGCAATGCCCTTGGAGTGCAGCGACTGGTACGCCTCGACGGTGTGCAGCGCCACGGTGACCAGCGTGCGCATCGTCGCGGCGGACACCGAGGGGTCACGGCGGAACAGAGCGGGCAGATCCTGGAAGCGCGACGGGCGTACGTCCATCAGATAGCCGAAGCCGGGCGCGCCGCTCTTGGGCCCCTCGGGGTCGAGGACTATGGCCGTGGGCCACAGGAAGCGGTCGTCGCTCCAGCCGCGCGCGATGAGCCCTTCGAGGATCTGCCGCTGGCGGGCGTCGGCCAGCTGCGGGTAGTACCACTTCAGCGCGCGGTCGCCCTGCGGCGTCGTCACGCGGTAGACCTCTCCCTGGCCGCCGGAGCCGAAGAGCTCGGCGACCTTGACCTTCTCCCCCGACTCGGCCACCAGGGTCTTTCCGGCGGCGAGCATGCCGTTCACCATGCGGTTCCTTTCTCGGCTTCCTGTTCGGCTGAGCGATCGGCTGAGCCTTCGGCTGAGCGGTCGGGCTCAGCGGGTGCCGTGGCCGCGAGGGCGCCCACGAACGTCGTGTCGTCACCGGAGTACTTGGCGGCGCGCTCCAGCCAGTCCGCCAGTTGCGCCTGCACCGCGGGCACGCCCTGTCCCGCGGCGCGCTCGGTGACACCGGTGGCGAAGTCCAGGAACCCCTGGTGGTCGGCGAAGCTCTTGGAGAGCCCGTCGGTGGAGATGAGCACGGCCGGCGGCGCGCCCGCGGTGAAGGGCTGCCAGTGCGACCGCATCTTGCGCCAGGGCTCCGGCTCGCACAGCGAGTCCGTCTCGTCCCCCATGTCGGGCCCCGTCGAGAGCGGTGTGTGCGGGGTGCCGTCCGCGTCGACGAGGACGATGTCCCCGTCGCCCAACTGCCAGCAGAACAGCATCCGTTCGGTGAGTACGGCACCGATGAGGGTGCTGCCGTACACGGCGAGGTCGCGCGCCGTGTCGGCCGTGCCCGGCAGCCTGCGTCCGCCGTGCGCAGGGGAGTTGCAGTCGTGCAGCAGCGCGCGCTCGCGCCAGCGGTGCGCGACCTGCTGCGGCAGCCTGCGGGCCTCCGCGCGCAGGCC
>NZ_BAAAUG010000003.1:11596-38902 GCF_039533825.1 Streptomyces rectiviolaceus | reverse complement strand
GCTGATCGCTGGTGTGGTTCATCACGAAGTCGATGATCACGCGCATGCCCCGCTGATGAGCGGAGTCCACGAACTCCACGAAGTCGGCGAGATCGCCGAAGTCGGGAAGGACCGCGGTGTAGTCCGAGACGTCGTAACCGCCGTCCCTCAGTGGGGACTTGAAGAACGGCGGCAGCCACAGGCAGTCCACGCCCAGCCACTGCAGATAGTCCAGCTTGGAGGTGATGCCCTTGAGGTCGCCGATGCCGTCGCCGTTGCTGTCCTGGAAGGAGCGGACGAGGACCTCGTAGAACACGGCGCGCTTGAACCACTCGGGGTCTCGGTCCTTGGCGGGCGTGTCCTCGAATGTGTCCTGGACGGGCTCATTGATGATCATGGTGTGGGTGACCCTCCGATCAACGGTGAGGACGGTCGCAGGACACGGAAGATGTGCGCGGGCGTGCGGCCCGGCTCGAGGCGCACATAGTTGGCCCTGCCCCAGTGGTAGGTGTCGCCGGTGAGCTCGTCGCGCACCGGCACGGTCTCGTGCCAGTGGAGGCCGAGTTTCGGCATGTCCAACGAGACCGTGGCTTCCTGGGTGTGGTGGGCGTCGAGGTTCACGACCACCAGAACCGTGTTCGATCCGTCCGTGTCGTCGGCCGTCTTCGAGTACGCGATCACCGCTTCCTGGTCCGTGGGGTGGAAGTGCAGGTCACGCAATTGCCGCAGGGCGGGATTGGCGCGCCGTACGCGGTTCAGCGTGGTGATGAGGGGCGCGATGGTGGAGCCGGTGCGCTCTGCCGACTCCCAGTCGCGCGGGCGCAGTTGGTACTTCTCTGAGTCCAGATACTCCTCGCTGCCTGCCCGCGCCGGGGCGTTCTCGCACAGTTCGTAGCCGCTGTAGACGCCCCACGTCGGCGCGAGGGTCGCGGCGAGCACCGCGCGGACCTCGAAGGCGGGACGTCCGCCGTTCTGGAGGTAGGCGTGCAGGATGTCCGGGGTGTTCACGAAGAAGTTCGGCCGGAGGTAATGGGCGGTCTCGGTGGCCAACTCACTGAGATAGTCGGTCAGTTCAGCCTTGTCGTTGCGCCAGGTGAAGTAGGTGTAGGACTGCTGGAAGCCGATGGCTGCGAGGGTGCGCATCATGGCCGGGCGGGTGAAGGCCTCCGCCAGGAAGATGACGTCGGGGTCGGTGCGGTTGATGTCGCCGAGTACTTCTTCCCAGAAGGCGACGGGTTTGGTGTGGGGGTTGTCGACGCGGAAGATGCGTACGCCGTGGGCCATCCAGAAGCGCAGCAGGCGCAGGGTCTCGGCGATCAGGCCGGGCATGTCGCGGTCGAAGGCCAGGGGGTAGATGTCCTGGTATTTCTTCGGGGGGTTCTCCGCGTAGGCGATGGTGCCGTCGGCGCGGTGGGCGAACCACTCGGGGTGTTTGTCGACCCAGGGGTGGTCGGGGGAGCACTGCAGGGCGAAGTCCAGGGCGACTTCGAGGTCCAGGGCGGTGGCGCGGCGTACGAAGGCGTCGAAGTCGTCGATGGTGCCCAGGTCGGGGTGGATGGCGTCGTGGCCGCCCTCGGGGGAGCCGATGGCCCAGGGCACGCCGACGTCGTGCGGTCCGGGGGACAGGGAGTTGTTGGCGCCCTTGCGGTAGGTGGTGCCGATGGGGTGGATGGGCGGGAGGTAGACGACGTCGAAGCCCATCGCGGCGATGGCCGGGAGTCGTTCGGACGCGGTGCGGAACGTGCCCGACCTCGGAGGCTCGCCCTCCCGGAGGACGGCGCCCTCCGAGCGCGGGAAGAACTCGTACCAGGACCCGAACAGGGCACGGGGCCGCTCCACGAGCAGCGGCAACCGCTGTGACTCCGTGACGAGTTCGCGCAGCGGGTGCTCGGCGAGGACCGCGTCCACCTCCGGGGTGAGGGCGGCGGCAAGGCGGGCCGCGACGGGGCGCTCCTTGTCACGAAGGGCCTCGGCGGCGGCGAGGAGGGTGGCGCAGCGGCCCTTGCTCGCCGGAGCGTCGGCGGCGGCGCGTTCGTGCAGGCGGGCGCCTTCCTCCAGGACGAGTTCGGTGTCGATGCCCGCCGGTATCTTGATGTTCGCGTGGTGCCGCCACTGGGTGAGGGGATCGCCCCACGCCTCAACGGTGTACGTCCAGTTCCCCTCCGCGTCCGCGGTGACGTCCGCGCCCCACCGGTCGGTGCCGGGGGACAGCTCGCGCATCGGCGTCCATGGTCCCTCTCGCCCCTGTGGATCGCGCAGGACCACATTGGCGGCGACCGCCTCGTGCCCTTCACGGAAGACGGTGGCGGTGACCTGGAAGGTCTCGCCCACCACGGCCTTGGCGGGCCGTCGCCCGCCGTGCACGAGGGGCGCGACGTCGAGGACGGGAATGCGGCCGGTGAGGGGGCCGGGCGGGGTTGATCGCGGGGGTGGGCCCTGCGGGTGCTGCTCTTCCTCCGGAAGCTGCTCTTCCTCAGGGTGCTGCGCGTCCTGGGGTTGCTGCGCGTCCTGCTGTGGTGCCGGGGTCTTGGGCACCCTGGTAGGGGCCTTTCCCGAGGGCTTCGCCGACGGGCGAGTTGAGGGCATGACCGCTCCTGTCCGCGTTACATAAGTGGGGCGGATACGGGGGTGTGGAGGGGTTCTGCGACTTCGTGCCGCGCTGTTGGCTGTACCGGAGCCGTGACTGACCGTACTGAGCCGTGTGCGTACCGGGGGAGCCTTCCCACCAACTTAGGGTGGGCAATCCGGCGCTTTGTTAACTACTGGTGCGTAAGGCCGCATACAAGACCGGCGTGCTATCGAGGGTGCTTCGGGTTGGCGCCGGAGGCAAGGCCGTGGCCGCGCACGCAGAACCGGCCCCGCCGTGTGCGGCGGGGCCGGTTCCGTGATGCGCTGTGCCCTACGGGTTGTTGACCTGCAGCAACTTGTTCGGCGAGCCGAGACCGGCGCCGGTCACCTTGCCCGGCACTGCCCGGTCGGCCAGTGCCTTGCTCACAGCGGCCGGGGTGGCCGAGGGGTGATCGGCGAGGTAGAGCGCCGCCGCGCCCGCCACGTGCGGCGAGGCCATCGACGTACCCGAGATGGTGTCCGTGGCGGAGTCGTTCGTGTTCCACGCGGACGTGATGTCGACGCCCGGCGCGAACAGGTCCAGGCTGCTGCCCCAGTTGGAGAAGCTCGCCTTGGCGTCCTTGATGTCGCTCGCGCCGACGGTGACCGCTTCCTTCACGCGGGCCGGTGAGAACAGGAAGGCGGGAAGCCCGTCGTTCCCGGCGGCGACCGTGTAAGTGACCCCGGACGCGATCGAGTTGCGCACGGCCGCGTCCAGCTGGGCGTTGGCCGTGCCACCGAGACTCAGGTTGGCGACGGCGGGCTTCTTGGCGTTCTTCGTCACCCAGTCGATGCCGGCGATGACCTGAGCGGTCGTCCCCGACCCCGCGTCGTCGAGCACACGGACGCCCACGACATTCGCCTTCTTGGCGACGCCGTGGCTCTCGCCCGCGACGGTCGCGGAGACGTGCGTGCCGTGCCCGTTGCCGTCCTGCGCCGTGGCGTCGTTGTCGATGAAGTCCCAGCCGCTGCTCGCACGGCCGCCGAAGTCCTCGTGGGACGTGCGGATGCCGGTGTCGATGACGTACGCGGTCACGCCCTGCCCCGAGGACTCGGGCGAGGTGTAGGACTTGTCGAGCGGCAGACCGTTCTGGTCGATCCGGTCGAGCCCCCAGGAGGGCGGGTCCTTCTGGGTGTGGTTCAGGGACACGGTGCTGTCCTGGACGACGGAGGCGACCTGCGAGTCCCCCGCGAGCTTCTTGGCCTGGTCCGAACCGGCCTTCACCGCGTATCCGTTGAGCGCGGTGCTGTAGGTGTGACGTATCTTCGCCCCGTACTTCGCTGCGAGGCCCTTGCCCGCGTCCGACGGGGCCGAGGTCCCGCCCTTGAGCGTGACGATGTAACTCCCGCTGATGGAACCGGGCTCCCCGGCGCCGATTATCTCCCCCAGCGGGGCATCGGCGGGAGCGGCGTGTGCGGGCAGCGTGATGGCCGAAAGCACCGCCGCCGTGGTGGCGGCGGTAACGGCCCCAGCCCACCGCAAACGCTTCGTTCGCGTCAGAGTCATACGCTGGTTTCCCTCCCCAACTTGACGTGCGCATCGTGGAGTTGGACCGGTATGTGCCGGAATCCCCGTATCTCCACAGGCGCCACTTGGCAGCCTCTCGTGCGGCGTGAGGCCCTACAAGACCACAGGGCAGGGGGGAATCGGCCATATCGCCCGTGGGGGTGCTGTGAGGGTTGCGCCGATTTTCGGACGGGTTCAGGATGCCTTCGATGGTTGCGGGATCATGGAGTGACCGTCGCAGGTCGACGTCCGATTGCCGCCGGTGCAAAGCCACCGGATTCGGCACGGTGGTGGCATGACCACCCAGCACACGGCAGACGCGCAGGATTCGACGGCCGTCCTGACCGGCATGTACGACGCGGAGTCCCGCTATCTGGCGGCAGGCGGCCCAGGCAGGGCCTCGTTCGACCTGCTCGCCCCCTATTTCGCCCCCGATGTCGTGATGCACCAGGCGGAGTCCCTCCCGTACGGCGGCATCTGGCGCGGCCACGACGGCATGACGCGCTTCTTCATCGCCATGAGCGAGACGTGGGAGAGCTTCGAGATCGGCGAGCAGGAGTTCCTGGCCACGGGCGAGACGGCGGTCGTCCACACCCAGGTCCGCGCGAGGGCCCGCGCCACGGGGCGTGAACTCGCCTTCCCCGTACTGCAGACGATCACTGTGCGGGGCGGGCGGATCGCGGAGGTGCGGCCGTTCTACTGGGACACGGCGGCGATCGTCGCGGCGTGCGGCGGGCCGCCGGTCGTCCGCGGTGGGTAGCGGCTGCTCCATCACCCGCCCGCCGTCACGGTCGCCTCCAGCGGAACGGGCAGATGCCTGCCGAACGTCGCGAGTCCGTCGGCGTGGGTACCGGCCGCGGCTCCGGGCAGCACGCGGACCGGCAGGCTGTAGAGGAGCGGGTACCGGTCGGACGGGCCCGTGTTCACGTGCGGTTCGTCGGTGACGACGATGCGGGCGCCGCCGTTGTCGATGGAGTACGTGCTGAGCGGCTCGGCGGGGCCTCCGCCGAGGTACGTGCGGGTCGGTGCGTGCGGGAAGTCGACGAAGACGAAGTCCGTGGGGGCGTCGAAGGTCAGGAGGATCCGGCCGGGCTTGACCGGCTGGTCGTGGCTCGCCCGGCAGACGACGTCGATCGTGCTGTCGTGGCCGGGGGCCGCCGCGGTCGTGCCCTCCTGGCGGATGTCGAGCCCGGTCTCGTCACTCGGGGCGAAGGGCTCGCTGACCTTGACGGCGAGCGGGTACACCAGGTCGTTGAAGTCCGGTGCGCCGCTGTAGTGGATCCGCGCCGTGCAGCGGTAGACGCCCTCGGGTGTCCCTTCGGGGGTGACGACCGTGAACCTGCCGTCCAGGGCGCCCACTTGGGGCAGCAGCCGCTGGCCGGGGAAGGTGCGGACGAGCGGGCTCGGACCCCCCGCCACCGGGACCAGACCATCGGCGAGCGTCAGGGTGACGGTGATGTCCCGGCCGTCGACCGGTGCGGAGCCGCGGTTCTCGACCCACACCCCGAGATCGAACTCCTGGCCGGTCTGCACGAAGTACGGATCGACGACCACGCCGCGCAGATCGACCGGGGGCGGCGTCGGCCGAACGGCCCCGGCCACCTCACGCACCCGGTTGTTGCCGCGCTCGCCGATGTACACGTTCCCGTCGCGGTCCAGGGCGAGGCCGTGCGGCATGGACAGCGGCGTCGTGCGCGCCACGACGTTCTCCCCCGCGTAGCCGCGGCGGCCGTTGCCCGCGACGGTGTGGATGAGCCCGTCCGGGGTGACCCGGCAGACGCGGTCGTACCCGGCGTCGGCGACCAGGAGGTCCCCCGCCCCGTCGACCGCCACCGCACAGGGGGAGTTGAGGCGGGTCTCGACGGCGACCCCGCCCTCGCGGAAGTCGCCCCCGCCGTCGCGCTGCCCCGCGACGGTGGTGATGGTGCCGTCGGAGGCGTTCACCTTGCGGACCCGTCCGGCGTAGCTGTCGCGCTCGGCGATGTAGAGGTTGCCGTCGTCGTCCACCGCGATCCCCTCGGCGAAGGAGAGGCTCGCGTCGGTGGCGGCGATGCCGTCGTCGGGGCGTGGGCCGCCGCCCGCGACGGTCTCGATGGTGCCGCCGGGCCGTGTCACCCTGCGGACCCGGGAGTTGGCGGAGCCGTCCCGGTGCGCGATGTAGAGGGCGCCCGCGCGGTCCACCGCGAGGCCGGTCGGATGACCGACCCGGGCCTGCGCGGGATCCTTGCCGTCCCCGTCGCACCCGGGCTCGCCGGTGCCTGCGACCGTGGTGATGGTGCCGTCGGGGCTCACCCTGCGCACCCGGTGGTCCTCGGTGTCCGCGATGTAGAGGTTGCCGGCCCGGTCCATGGCCAGCGCGGTCGGCTTGGTGAGCCGCGCCTCGGTGGCGGGTCCGCCGTCGCCGGAGCCGCCGGGATCGCCGGTGCCCGCGACCGTGGTGATGACGCCGTGGGCATCCACGCGGCGTACGCGGCGGTTGACACTGTCGGCGACATAGAGGGTGCCTCCTCCTGTGCCGGGGGAGGTGCCGGGGGAGGGGGAGTCCCGGTCGTCCCGCACCACGCCGTGCGGCTCGTACAGTGCGGCCTCGGTCGCGGGCCCGTCGTCCCCGCTGAACGCCTGTACGCCGGTGCCCGCCACGGTGAAGATCGTGCCCTGCGTCACGGGTGCCCGAGTCGTCATCGCCATTGTTTCTCCTTCGGTCTCGTCCGGCCTTCCCGCATGCGTGCGCGTGAAGGTGAAGTTCTCCGGCGAAGTTAGCCCCGGAGAGTTCACCGGACAACGCCCGGTATTCGGTCACGCTTCCTGTCGCGACATGGCCGGAGGTGACTGCCGAATTCCTGGCCATGAATTGTTGCCGAGGGATGTGAGAACGGGACTCGCCGGGCTCATCGGATGCCTCAACTGCCCCTTGCCCCTCGCCGGTTCACCCTTGTTTCACGGTTGACCATTCTATAGTTGCGTACGCCACGAATGGCGCGTCGGAGGGTGTTCCTTTCGGGCCCGGACGGAGTCGCCTGAAGTCGACTTCTGCCTCTTGCCGGGCTTGTGTCATGGGCGCGAGAGTCGTGCCCCCAACGGTTCTCTCTTCTGGAGGTGGATGGCGTGGCATTGGCATTCGAAGTCGTGCAATTCGATACGGGAATCAGTCCGGCAGCAGTGGACGTGGAGCAGACGCGGGACGTGACCTTCCCCGGCAAGATCCGTGAGGACGCCGACGGCAACCCCGTCATCGACGTCGCGATCAGGTCGTACTCGTTCGCCGCCTACGTCAACGGCCAGCCGGAGGACTGGGAGCTCGGCGGCCAGACCCTCCGCCTCGAGGTGAGCCGCTCCGGTCACACGTCCGGTCAGATCACTCTCAGGATGAACATGCGTCCTCGTCTCAGCGAAGTACGGAACCCCGCCTATCAGTTCAAGGGAACCGTCGAGGCATTGGTCATGGCCGACCTGGTATAGCGAGAAGCCGGCAGCGCAAGAGCCCGTACCCGCAGGGGGTACGGGCTCTTTTCGTGCGCTCTCAGGAATTCTCCCGCAATGAATTCAGGACAGCCTTGCGTTCGGCATGCCGAGTCGCCAAGGCCGGCGGTGCGCAATACGGGCCAATCTCTTCAGGAGTGCGGCGTTCCGATTTCTGGGACTCCTGGCCGGGAGGGATGTGTGCGGGTGTCAAGTGGGCTGTCCGGGCCATTTCGGTAATGGGGTGGTGGATGTGGCGAGTTGGGGATGTGGGCAATTGTCACCACGAGATCGGATCGCTAGCGTCTCCATCCGTTGCATTCTTCTCGCGAACTTCCCCGCGCCGGCCCTTTCCGTCCGGCCGGGGAGAAACGGAGCAGAACATGCCGGAACTCCAGAGCGACCCGAGGCCCGAACTCATCCGCTTCGACCCCCCGTCGGGTCCCGTGGACGGCGGTCAGCAGGTGACGGTCCACGGCAACCACCTGCAGTACGTCATCGACATCTACTTCGACCACGACGCGTGCATCATCAAGGAGCAGCAGGCCACCAAGATGGTCCTCATCACCCCGTCCCACTCCGAGGGTCCGGTGTGGGTCGTCGCCGAGAGCAGCGGCGGCTACAGCAACGGGCTGCGCTTCCGCTACACCAGCGGCTGACGGCGGCCGGCAGCGGTACCGGCGGCTGAACGCCGCTGAAAGGCACCAGAGGGGTCCGGCCGTCGCCGGGCCCCTCTTTCCCGCGCTCCCCGTGCGCCGTGGTGACGGAGGACGGGCCGGGCTACCTTCGTACACGTTCCGTACGTACACGTTCCGCACGTACACGCCGTACGAAGGTGGAGACTGTGAAGGCCATCCGTCGATTCACCGTTCGTCCCGCCCTTCCCGAACCCCTCACCCCGCTCTCGGAGCTTGCGCGCAACCTGCGCTGGTCCTGGCACACCGCAACCCGTGAACTGTTCGAGGCCGTCGACCCCGGGCAGTGGGCCGCATCGGGCGGCGACCCCGTGCGGCTGCTCGGCAGCGTGCCGCCCGCGCGGCTCGCGCAGCTGGCCGGGGACGGGGACTTCCTGCGCCGCCTCGCCGAGGCCTCGGACAGTCTTCGCGAGTACGTCACCGGGGCCCGCTGGTACCAGGAGCAGTCCGCCGAGCGCGGCGGTGAACTGCCGCGCGCCGTCGCCTACTTCTCGCCCGAGTTCGGCATCACCGCCGCCCTTCCGCAGTACTCGGGCGGGCTCGGCATCCTCGCGGGCGACCACCTGAAGGCGGCGAGCGACCTCGGGCTTCCGCTCATCGGGGTCGGCCTTCTCTACCGGCACGGCTACTTCCACCAGTCCCTGTCCCGCGACGGCTGGCAGCAGGAGACCTACCCGGTACTCGACCCGAACGAGCTGCCCCTCTCCCTCCTGCGGGAGGCGGACGGCACCCCGAGCCTGGTGGCGATCGCCCTGCCCGGCGGACGCTCACTGCGCGCGCACGTCTGGCAGGCCAGTGTCGGGCGCGTACCGCTCCTGATGCTCGACTCGGACGTCGAGGAGAACGACACCGGCGCCCGCGAGGTGACCGACCGGCTCTACGGCGGCGGCAGCGAGCACCGGCTGCTCCAGGAGATGCTGCTCGGCATCGGCGGGGTGCGCGCCATCAGGACGTACTGCCGGCTGAGCGGGCACCCCGAGCCCGAGGTCTTCCACACGAACGAAGGCCACGCGGGCTTCCTCGGCCTGGAGCGAATCCATGAACTGGCCGCGCAGGGAGTCGATTTCGATGCCTCACTGGAAGCGGTCCGGGCCGGGACGGTCTTCACCACCCACACCCCCGTCCCCGCCGGGATCGACCGCTTCGACCGTGAGCTGGTCGCCCGGCACTTCGGCCCGCATGCCGAACTGCCCCGCATCGACGTCGAACGCATACTGCGGCTCGGCATGGAGACCTATCCCGGCGGTGAGCCCAACCTCTTCAACATGGCGGTGATGGGCCTGCGGCTCGGGCGCTGCGCCAACGGCGTCTCCACCCTGCACGGCAAGGTGAGCCGCGGGATGTTCGCGGGCCTGTGGCCGGGATTCGACCCCGAAGAGGTCCCGATCTCCTCCGTCACGAACGGCGTGCACGCCCCGACCTGGGTCGCCCCCGAGGTCTTCCGCCTCGGCGCCCGCCAGATCGGCGCGCAGCGCACCGAGGACGCGCTGTCGGTGGGCGGCTCGGACCGGTGGGACGCGGTCGCCGAGATCCAGGACGCGGACATCTGGGAGCTGCGGCGTGAGCTGCGGGGCCAGCTGGTGACGGAGGTCAGGCGGCGGCTGTACGCGTCGTGGCGTCAACGGGGCGCGGCAAGCGCGGAGTTGGGGTGGATCGATGACGTACTCGACCCGGACGTCCTGACGATCGGCTTCGCGCGCCGCGTCCCTTCGTACAAGCGCCTGACGCTGATGCTGCGGGACAGGGACCGGCTGATGGAGCTGCTCGCCCATCGGGAGCGGCCCGTGCAGATCGTGGTGGCGGGCAAGGCGCATCCGGCGGACGACGGGGGCAAGCGGCTCATCCAGGAGCTGGTGCGCTTCACGGACGACCCGCGGGTGCGGCACCGGATCGTGTTCCTGCCGGACTACGGCATGGCGATGGCGCAGAAGCTCTACCCCGGGTGCGACGTCTGGCTGAACAACCCCCTCCGTCCGCTTGAGGCGTGCGGGACGAGCGGGATGAAGGCGGCGCTGAACGGCTGCCTCAACCTGTCGGTCCTTGACGGCTGGTGGGACGAGTGGTTCGAGCCGGACTTCGGGTGGGCGATCCCCACGGCGGACGGGGCGGCGACGGACGACGACCGGCGGGACGATCTCGAGGCGGCGGCGCTGTACGACTTGCTGGAGCGCCGGATCGCCCCCCGCTTCTACGAGCAGGGGCCGGGGGGTCTTCCCGACCGGTGGATCGAGATGGTGCGGCGGACGCTGACCCGGCTGGGGCCGAAGGTCCTTGCGGGGCGGATGGTGCGTGACTATGTGGAGCAGCTGTACGTCCCCGCCGCGCGGGCGCATCGCACGCTGGGCGGGGCGGATGTCGCGGGGGATCTCGCGTCCTGGAAGGCGCGGGTCCGTGCGGCATGGCCGCGGGTCGCCGTCGACCACGTCGAGGCGTCGGCGACGGGGGCCACCGCCGAACTGGGGGCCACGCTCTCGTTGCGGGTCCGCGTCCATCTGGGCGAGCTGACCCCGGACGACGTGGAGGTCCAGACGATCGCGGGCCGCGTCGACCCCGAGGACTTCATCGCCGACGCGAGTCCGGTACCGCTGAAGCCGGTGGGCGGACCGGACGCGGAGGGCCGCCGCCTCTACGAGGGCCCACTGGCCCTGGACCGCACGGGGCCGTTCGGCTACACGGTGCGCATCCTCCCGTCGCATCGACTGCTGGCCAGCGGGGCGGAGCTGGGGCTCGTGGCTGTGCCTTCCGAGGGGACGGGGGAGGCTGCGGGCGTCTTGTTGCGGTAGGGCGAAACGGTGAGCAGTCTCCGGCCGCCCGTCTGCCTCCGGCCATGCTCCGGGCGGCCGCGGAGCTTAGGTTCACCGTCGTGAAACCGTGGGCCCCCGGGGTACCGTCACACCCCTGAAGAAGCCCTTGTCCCATGGGGAGTGGGACGTGAACCATCACCCGCTGAGTGAGTGCGCGCGATGGGGCAAGAGGCATGAGCACAACGGGGGTTGCGGCATGGCGGGGAATCGTCCGGCGGATTGGCATGTCCTGGACTTGGACAAGGACCCGACGCCCGGTGATCCGGACAGGGTTCGGAACCTGGCGAAGAATCTGCACGATTTCGCCGACGACGTGTCGAAGGTGCTCCGCGATATCAAGGGGATGGCGGGCGAGGACGCGATCCTCACCTGGGCGGGCAAGACGGCGGAGTCCTTCACGGCGGAGTTCGAGGATGCGCCGGGGAAGCTGAAGAAGCTCAAGAAGAGCTACGAGATGGCGGGCGACGCGCTGTCGACGTACTGGCCGGAGCTGGAGCGCGCCCAGGCGCTGGCGGACAAGGCCCTGGTCAAGGGGCGTGAGGCGCAAGGCGACTTGTCCTCCGCCCAGACCCGCCTAACGTCGGCGGACTCGTGGATGGACAAGGCGGGCAAGGAAGCCGACAAGTACAAGGACGACAAGGACTCCGGGAAGGACGTTCCGAAGCCGGATCCGGACAAGGTCAAGGCCGCCACCCGCAACGCCAACTCCGCCGAGAAGGCCCAGAGCGCCGCGAAGTCGGATGTCTCCGCGGCGAGGAGCAACCTCGATGCCGCGAAGAAGATGGCCGAGGACGCCCGCAAGATGCGCGAGGACGCGGCGGGCACGGCGAAGAAGAAGCTGGAGGACGCTTCCGACGCGGGTATTCAGAACCGTAAGTGGTGGGAGGAGGTCGGGGACTGGGTCACCGACAACTGGGACACCATCGTCGCCGTCTGCAAGGTCGTCGTCGCGGTCCTGGGCGTCATCGCCCTGATCGTCGGCGGGCCGATCCTCGGCGCCATCGTGCTGATTGCCGCCCTCGTCGTCCTGGCCGACACCCTCAACAAATACGCGAACGGGGAAGCCGGGCTACTGGACGTCGCGTTCGCCGCCCTGGACTGCATCCCCGGCATGAAGGCTCTGACCTCCCTCCGCGGCCTCGCCAAGGGCATGAAGGGCCTCAAGGCCGCCGCCCGCGGACTGCGCTCCGGGGGGCGGGGACTTCGCAACGCCCTCTCGGGCGGCATGAAGAAGGTGGCGGGCAAGGGCAAGCCGGCCAAGGGCCGCTGCAAGAACGGCGATCCCATCGACATGATCTCCGGCGAAATGCTCATGGAGCAGACCGACATCGCCCTGCCGGGCCTGCTCCCACTCGTCCTCGAGCGCACGCACCTGTCCACGTACCGCTGGGGCCGCTGGTACGGCGACTCATGGGCCTCGACGCTGGACGAGCGGGTCGAGATCGACGACGAAGGTCTGATCTACGTCACCGAGGACGGCCAGCTGCTGTCCTACCCCCACCCCGAACCCGGCGGTGAACCAGTGCTGCCCGCCCACGGCCCCCGCCGGCCGCTGAGCATCGACGGCGCAGGCACGGTCACGGCCACCGACCCGCACACCGGCCACGTCCGCCACTTCCTCCCCCCAGCCGGAGAACGACACGGAACCCTGCCCCTGCGAGCCATCACCGACCGCAACGGCAACCGCATCGACATCGACCACGACCCCACCGGCGCACCCACGGCGATACGCCACACCGGCGGCTACCACCTGAAGGTGGACACCGACGACAACCGCATCACCGCGCTGCGTCTGCTCACCTCCGGCAACGGCAACGGCACCGGCACCGAGGACGTCCCCGGCGGCACCCTGGTGGCCGCGTACGGCTACGACGAGGTCGGCAATCTGGCCGAGGTCCACAACTCGGCCGGGCCGAGGCTGCGTCTGGACTACGACGACCGGGCCCGCGTCACGTCCTGGACCGACAGCAATGACACCTGGTACCGCTTCACCTACGACGGCGAAGACCGCTGCGTCCGTGGCGAGAGCACCGCCGACCACCTGGCCTGCACCATCGAGTACCGCCCCGATGAGCAGGAGACCCGCTACACCGACGCCCTCGGCCAGACCACCGTCTACCGCTACAACGACCTCAGCCAGCTCCTCTCCGAGACGGACCCACTGGGCGGCACCGTCCACACCGAGTGGGACAGCTGGAACAACCTGGTCGCCCGTACCGACGCGCTGGGGCGCCGCACCGAAAACACCTGGGACGAGCACGGCAATCTGACCGCGACACATGCTCCGGACGGCACGTGCGCCAGTGCGGTGTACAACGACCTCAACCTGATGGTCGAGATCGTCGGTCCGGACGGCGCCGTCCAGCGCCAGACATGGGACCAGCAAGGCAACCGCACCAGCGTGACCGCCCCCGACGGCATGACTCACCACTTCTCCCACGACGCCACCGGAGCCGTGTCCACCATCACGGACCCCCTCGGCCACACCACCGGGCTGCGCTGCAACGCGGCGGGCCTGCCGCTGGAAGTCAGGGACCCGCTGGGCGCGGTGACCCGCTACGACCTAGACGCTTTCGGCCGCGCGAGCGCGATCACGGACCCGACGGGCGCGACCACGCGCCTTGAGTGGACGGTGGAGGGCAAGCTGGCGCGGCGCACGGAGGCGGACGGCTCGTCGGAGTCATGGACGTACGACGGCGAGGGCAACCGCACCTCGCACACGGACGCGATGGGCGCGACCACGACACACGAGTACACGCACTTCGACCTGATCGCGGCCCGCACGGACCCCGACGGCGCCCGCTACGAGTTCGCCCACGACACCCAGCTCCAGCTCCGCAAGGTCACCAACCCGCAGGGCCTCACCTGGAGTTACGAGTACGACCCGGCAGGTCGCCTGGTGGCGGAGACGGACTTCGACGACCACACACTGACGTACGCCCACGACGCGGCGGGCCAGTTGGTGACCCGTACGACGGCCACGGGCGACGAGATCATCTTCGAACGGGACGCGCTGGGCCGGACGGTCACGCAGAACGTGGCAGGCGCCGCGATCACGCGCTACACCTACGACGCGACAGGCGCCCTCACCGAGGCGGTGAGCCCGGACGTGACACTGACCCTGGAGAGGGACACGTCAGGGCGTCTGCTCTCGGAAACGGTCAACGGCCGCACCCTGACCCACACCTACGACGCACTGGGCCGCCGCACCCGCCGCACCACACCGTCCGGCGCGACGAGCACCTGGACGTACGACGCGGCAGGCCGTCGCACCGAACTGACCGCGTCCGGGCGACGGCTGGCGTTCACGCACGACGGGGCGGGCCGGGAACTCACCCGCACGGTCGGCGAGGCCCTGACACTGACGAACGTGTATGACGTCGCGGGCCGCCTCTCGAAACAGGAACTGATGGGCCCGGCCCGTACACGTATCCAGCACCGTGCGTACACGTACCGTGCGGACGACCATCTGACCGGCGTGGAGGACCAGCTCAACGGCACACGGCGCTTCGACCTCGACGCGGCAGGCCGAGTCACGGCGGTCCACGCGGCAGGCTGGACGGAAACCTACGCCTACGACGAGGCGGGCAACCAGACCGACGCCTCCTGGCCGACCCCCATGCCGGGCCAAGAGGCAACAGGCCCCCGCGCGTACACCGGCACCCGTATCACCGCAGCAGGCAACGTCCGCTACGAATACGACACGGCAGGCCGCACCACCCTGCGCCAGAAGACCCGCCTGTCCCGCAAACCCGACACCTGGCACTACGAATGGGACGCGGAAGACCGCCTCACATCCGTGGTGACCCCCGACGGCACAAGGTGGCGCTACCTCTACGACCCCCTGGGCCGCCGAGTGTCCAAACAGCGCATGACGGAACAGGGAGTGGCAGAACAGGGGGTGGCAGAACAGACCGACTTCACCTGGGACGACGTGACCCTCTGCGAACAGACGAGCCACACCCCGGGCGCACCGGAATCAGTGACCCTCACATGGGACCATGACGGACTGTGCCCCCTGGCCCAGACAGAGCGCAAACACCTCACCGACGAAGAAGTGGACGCCCGCTTCTACGCCATCGTCACCGACCTCGTCGGCACCCCGACCGAACTCCTGGACGAACAGGGCGACATCGCCTGGCGCTCCAGAACCACCCTCTGGGGCACCACGGTCTGGAACCGAGGCGCCACCGCCTACACACCACTGCGTTTCCCCGGCCAGTACTACGACCCCGAGACGGGGCTGCACTACAACTACTTCCGGCACTACGACCCCGAAACCGCCCGCTACCTCACCTCGGACCCGATCGGTCTCGCCGGTGGCTTCGCGCCGCACAGTTACGTTCCCAACCCGTTGATGTGGATCGACCCTCTGGGCCTTTCCCTCATGGACGAAAGCAAGAACGGCGTGCGCATCGTCGTGCACGAGTACGACGTCGACAAGCCGGCGCACGCTCACGTCACCGGTGGCGGGGGCCGCGAGGTCAGGATCGGGCCGAACGGCAAACCCCTCCACAACCAACCGGAGCTTTCGAGCAAGCAGCGACAAGCGGTGGAGCATTTCAAGCCGCAGATCAGGACCGCCGTCAGGAAGCTCGGCAGGCGAAGCCAGGCGGAGGAGCGGGCTGCGAAGGAGCAGCGCGCGGCCGCCGAGGCCGGCAAGAAACCCTGCAAGTAGGGATGAAGCGATGACATTGCATTCCGATGTGGCCGAGTTGCTGGCGGAGGCCGGCATCATCGACGTGGACGTCGACGAAGCCGTCGCGGACGAGCACGTCCGAACGTCCGCGTACCTACGCGTCGTCTCGGTGATCGCTTCCTCGCGGAGCCGTGACCGGGACCGCGCGATCGTGGCCACGATCCTGCGCGACCCCCACGTCATGGGGTCCAAGACAGCGGTGGTCGCCCTCGTGGACGAGATCGCGTGGAAGGTGACCGGTCCTGCCGAGTTCCGGCAGTGGTCGGCGGAACTGCTGCCGGAGATCGACCGGCTCCCGGCGGAGGGGTGCCGCGAGTTCATCCGCCGTCGCATCGACGACTGGCTGTTCTGGCTGTCCGTCAAGGACGGTCACGTGCCGACACCGGCCGAGCTGGCGGAGGTCACGGACTGGATGCAGCGCCACCTCGCCGAGTGGTCGATGTCGCCGGCGGTACTCGCCGTGGTCGCCGATTCGGCCCGCACCAAGAAGACACGGAACATCGCGAAGAACCGAGCCGGAAGCCGCGAGCTGAGAACGGAATGAGTCGCACGCTCCGAGGGGAGCGGAAAAGCGGCACCCAGGGGGGAGGAAGGCCCCCGGGTGCCGCCCCGGCAAAGAGAGTTACTTGGCGAGAGTTACTTGACGTTGACGCCGGTCCAGGCCGCCGCCACGCCCTTGGCCTCGGCGGAGTCCGCGCCGTACAGGTCCGTCGCGGCCTTCAAGGTGCCCTCGCGGGCCGCCTTGTAGTCCGTCGTCGTCGTGAAGTACGTCGTCAGGGCCTTGAACCAGATCTTCTCGGCCTTGTCGCGCCCGATGCCCTCGACCTTGGAGCCGTCGGCGGTCGGGGAGTCGTACTTGACGCCGTTGATCTCCTTCGCGCCACTGCCCTCGGACAGCAGGTAGAAGAAGTGGTTGGCGATGCCGGAGGAGTAGTGGACGTCTACGTTGCCCGCGTCCGCGCTCCAGTTGTCCAGGGAGTTGCCGTCCTTGGAGGGCTTGTCCATGTAGCGGAGCGGTGACCCGTCGCCGTTGATGTCGATCTTCTCGCCGACCATGTAGTCGGGGACGTCCTCGGCGTTCTTGGCGTTGAACTCGACCGCCGCCGCGAAGATGTCGGATGTGGCCTCGTTCAGGCCGCCCGACTCACCGCTGTACTCCATGTTGGCCGTCGCCGCCGTGACGCCGTGCGTCATCTCGTGCGCCGCCACGTCCATCGACGTCAGGGGCTTCTTGTCGCCCTCGCCGTCGCCGTACGTCATGCAGAAGCAGCTGTCGTCCCAGAAGGCGTTGACGTACGCCTTGCCGTAGTGGACGCGCGAGGTCGCGCCCTTGCCGTCGCCCTTGATGCCCTCGCGGCCGTGCACGCCCTTGTAGTAGTCCCAGGTCAACTGGGCGCCGTAGGCGGCGTCGACGGCGGCGGTCTGGGCGTCCTCCGGCTTTCCGGTGCCCCACGTGTCGTCGTCGTCCGTGACGAGCTTGCCCTCGCCGCTCTGGCCGTGGGCCAGGTCGTACGTCGAGTGGCCGCCGCGCGAGTCGTCGGTCAGGTCGAAGCCGTTCGAGCCCTTCTTGGAGCCGACCTCGACGTCGCCGCTGTACTGGCTGTGGCCCGCGCCGTTCTCGATGGCCTGGTACTGGAAGAGCTTCTTGCCCGTGGCCGCGTCGGTGATGACGTGCAGCTTGCTGGGCGTGCCGTCCTTCTGGACGCCGGTGACGACGGTCTCGTGGGCGAGGACCGGCTTGCCGGACGCGGCCCAGACGACCTTGCGCGGCGCCTGCGCGTCCGCCTTCTTGGTGTCGCCGGTCTTCGCGGCGGTCGACTCGGCGGACTTCGCGGCCGACGTGGTCGCGACCTTCGCGGAGGTGGAGGCGACCTTGATGGTGGCCTTGGCCGCCTTGGTCACGCTCTTGACCGAGCCGCTCTTCGCGGTGTGGACGACCAGGTCGCCGCCGAGGACGGGCAGACCGTCGTAGGTGCGCTCGTAGCGGGTGTGCGTGGTGCCGTCACGGTCCTTGACGACGTCGCGTACGACGAGCTTCTCCTTCCCGCCGAGGCCGATCTTCTCGGCGGTGGCGGCCTTCTCGGCGTTCGCGTCCTGCAGCAGGTCCGCGCGGGCCGTGGAGGAGAGCGCGACCGGCGCTCCCGAGGGCGCGGCGGCCCGGTCGGGCTGCGCGGACGCGCCGGTGGTCAGACCGCCCGCGAGCAGGGCTCCTGCGGCAACGGCCGTGGCTATGGCCAGCGTTGAGCGCTTACGGGATATGTGGGGGGTCACGCATGCTCCTTCTGTGGGGGGCCCGGACGGCATTGGGGGGCTGTCCGGGCTGAAAGATGCGGTGCGGGTGTACTGGTGTGACTGTGCGAGGGAAGAGTGTCAGTTGAGCCAGGTTCATGTCAGGTCCCTGACCGCAGGTTGGCCAGAAATCGTCCGTTGAGCGATGGTCCATGTACGCAATGCGAACGGCGTGTTACGCCACCCGGCGCCGCACATGGGTGCGCCGCTCCGGGGAGTTGATCCACCCGGAGCGGCGCAGTCTGCACGTACCTTCAGGCCCGGTCGGGGCCAGGGCCCCAGGGCCTACGGGAACGTAAGCTTCCAGCTGTTGATGCGGCCGACGTCCTGCGCGGCCACGTCCTGGACCTTCAGCTTCCAGGTGCCGTTGGCCACCTCGGTCGAGGCGTTGACCGTGTAGGTCTCGACGATGTTGTCCGCCGAGTCGCCCGAACTCGAGTTCTTCAGGCGGTACGTCGAGCCGTCCGGGGCGACCAGATCGACGACCAGGTCACCGCGCCAGGTGTGCACGATGTCGACGCCGACCTTCAGCGCGGCGGGCGCGTTGCCCGTGCGGCCTGTGACGTTTACCGACGAGGTGACGGCCGCGCCGCGGTCCGGAATGGCGACGTCCGTGGTGTTCTCGAAGTCCGTGCCACCACCGGGGCCGCCGGGCCGCGCTCCGACGTTGACGCCGGCCCACGCGTGGGCCACCGCCGCGTACTCGGCGCTGGTGGTGCCGTACAGCTCACCGGCCACCGCGAGGGTCCCGGTGCGCGCCGCCGCGTAGTTGGTGGTCGTGGTGAACTTCGTCGTCAGCGCCTTGAACCAGATGAGCGACGCCTTGTCACGACCAATTCCGGCCACAGGCAGGCCGTCCGACGTGGGCGAGTCGTACGAGACGCCGTTGATGACCTTGGCGCCGCTGCCCTCGCTCAGCATGTAGTAGAAGTGGTTGGCGACACCGGACGAGTAGTGGACGTCGATGTTGCCGATACCCGAGTACCAGGAGTCCTTGGACGAGCCGTCCTTGCTGGGCTTGTCCATGTAGCGCAACGGGGTGCCGTTGCCGCGGATGTCGATCTTCTCGCCGACGTTGTAGTCGCCGACGTCCTGCGCGTTGTTGGCGTGGAACTCCACGGCCGCCGCGAAGATGTCGGACGTCGCCTCGTTCAGGCCACCGGACTCGCCGCTGTACGTCATGTTGCCGGTGGCCGCCGTGACGCCGTGCGTCATCTCGTGGGCCGCCACGTCGATGGACGTCAGGGGCTTGGCGTTGCCCGCGCCGTCGCCGTACGTCATGCAGAAGCAGCCGTCGGACCAGAACGCGTTGACGTAGTTGTTGCCGTAGTGGACCCGCGAGGACGCGCCGACGCCGTCACCCCGGATGCCGGAACGACCGTGCACGTTCTTGTAGTAGTCCCAGGTCAGCGCGGCGCCGTAGTGGGCGTCCGCGCCCGCGGTCTCCAGGTTGGCGGGCAGTCCGTTGCCCCACACGTCGTCCGCGCCCGAGAAGAGCGTGCCGGAGCCGGACGTGGCGCGGTTGAGGTTGTACGTCTTGTGGCCGCCGCGAGCGGTGTCGGTCAGGGTGTAGTTGGACCCCGACTGGGCGGTGCCGAGCGTGACTTGACCGCTGTACTGGGTGTTGCCCGTGCCGTTCTCGATGCCCTGCCACTGGAAGATCTTCTTGCCGGTGGCCGCGTCCGTGACGACGTGCAGCTCGTTCGGGGTGCCGTCGTGCTGAAGACCGCCGACCACCGTCTCGTACGCGAGAGTCGGCTCGCCCTTGGCCATCCAGACGACCTTGCGCGGCGCGCGGTCCGCGTCGGTCTTCTTCGACCCCTCGGCCTTCGCCGCGCCGAGCGCCTGCTTCTCGGCGGTCGCCGCCTTCACGTCGGCGCTGGTGTCGACGCCCTTGAGCTCCGCCTTCGCGGCCTTGGTGACGCCCTCGGTCTTCCCTGACTTCGCCTCGTCGACCACCAGGTCGCCGCCGAGGACGGGGAGTCCGTCGTACGTGCGCTCGTAGCGGGTGTGCGTCGTGCCGTCACCGTCCTTGGTGACGTCACGTACGACGAGCTTCTCCTTGGCGCCGAGCCCCAGGTCCTTGGCCGTGTCCGCCTTGGTGGCGTTGGCGTCCTTGAGGAGCGCGGCACGCTGGGCGGGGGTGAGCTTCACGGGCAGGGAACCGGGGTCGGCCTTGCCTATCTTGGCGGCGGCCGGGGTCTTGGCCGGTGGTATCGCGGGGTCGTCGGCGGATGCCGGGCCCGTCTGGAAGGCCACCGCGATGAGGGCGGCGACGGCGGTCAGGGCGCCTGCGGCGGTGGCGCGTCTGTGGGAGGCAGGTCTGTGAGAGGTGCTTCTCAACACGGACTCCTTCTGCGCGGCCGCGGGATACGCGGCCAGGGGGACCGGTCGGCGCGGTCGTGCCGTCCGGGCAGAGCAGAACAAGGCAGAACGTGGAGCAGGGAATCGAACGGTGGAGCGCTGGTGCGGCTCTGGTGGAGCGCGGTGAAGCCGGGAATCGAGGGGAAGAGTGGCACCGGCGCGCTCTGTTTGTCAGGAGTGCGTCAAGACTTGGCCGGAACTGGTCCGCTGCCCGGTGGGCCACGTTCGATATACGGAGGGGTCGCTCAAGGTGAAGGGCTCCGCATTGTTCGAGGATGGCCGGTTACCGGGGCCCGGAGCGGCGTGGCTGATTCCGCACCCCAACTGCCGTCGGCTGCCGGTCGGTCGGGGCACACGAAAACCGGCCTGGAGCGCTGCGTCGCGCCAGGCCGGTGCTTGCGTGCGGGGGCGATCAGAAGTTATAGGGCTTCGTGGTGTTCCAGTTGGTGACGTCGGCGTCGGACCAGGTGAACTCCGACGGCGCGCCCTGGCCGTCGAAGGCGCCCGTCTCGGCGCCGGGGCCGGTGTCGCCGGTCTGGTCGCGCAGGGCGATGGAGAGATCCGCCGAGGTCTGGGTCTTGTCGCTGTCGGTGAAGAGGGCCACGGCGGAGTAGACCTTGCCGCCGGGCTTGACCGTGATCCGGGTGGTGCCGCCCGGGGCGTCCTTGGACGTGTGGGGCAGGACGTTCGAGGTGTCGCCGAGCATCACGGACGGGAAGGAAGTGACCCAGCAGGACTTGGAGTCGGCGTTCGTCGCGCTGATCAGGAGGTGCTCGCCCTCCTCCGCGGGGAAGCGGTGCAGCACGGAGTACGAGATCTCGTCGCCCTTGCACGGCTGGGTCTTGGCGGCGCGGGCGGGGGCGGCCTCGCCGGAGCCGGAGCCGGACGTCTCGACGGTGTCGGCCGTCTCCGTGGTCGCCCCGGAGCTCTTCGCCCCGTCGGTCGTGGCAACGCTTCCGCTCCCACCGGCCTTCGAACCGTTGCCGGAGCTGCCCGAGCCGTTGGAGCCGCCACAGGCGGTCAGGGCCAGGGCGAGTGCGGCGGTGGTGGCGGCGAGGACGGTGGTGCGGATCCGGGTCGTACGCATGATGAGGTTCCCCCGTGCGGTGGTGATGGGTGCGGGACTTGCTGGTCTCCCCCGCTGTCGACACCACTGTGACCACCCCCGCTGCCGTCCCACTCACGCCCGACTGACGTCCCGCTCACGTGACGGGGGTTGCGCCGCGAGCATGGGGTGAGCTGGGGGTTTGTGGTGTGTGGGCGGGGGTGCGGTGCGGCGGCGCGGCGGGCTGGTGGTCTGTGCTCGGGCCCGATGGTCGGCCGGCCGTGGGGCGCGGTGCGCGGGCCCGTCCGGCCGATGTCTGCGCGTGTGCGCGGCGGGTTCGTCGTCCGCGCTGACGACTGCGTGGTGTGCGGTGATGTGGCGCGCACCGCGGCGTGCTCCGGGGCGCTGCTCGTGGCGAGACGTCAGTCTCGGACGCAGGCGCACGTCCGTGCATTGCCCTCGGCACAGGCGGCGCCCTCACGTCCGGTCTGCCAGTCGCGCCATCGCCGTTTCGTATGGTCGGCCGGCTGCCGTCCGGCTGGCCGTGGGGCGCGGTGCGCGAGCCCGTTCGGCCGGTGTCTGCGCGTGTGCGCGCGGCGGGTTCGTCACCCGCGCTCACGACTGAGTCGTGGGGGGATGTGGCATGTGGCGCGGCGTGCTCCGGGGCGCTGCTCGTGGTGAGACGTCAGTGTCGGACGCAGGTGCATGTCCGGGCAGTCGCCTTGGCGCAGGCGCCTTTACGTCCGCGCCGCGAGGCGCACCATCGCCGTGTCGTATCGCGCCCGTAGCCCCACGTCCGCCGACACACGGAGCAGCGCGCCGAGGGCTCGTACCGTGCCCTCGTCGTAGCCGGACTCCTCCGCCTCGCTCGCCGCGTTTTCCAGGCGGCGGATTCCCTCGGCCTCCTCGCCCATTCCGATGAGGGCCTCGCCGCCCGCGGTGAGCAGCAGTACGCGGGACGCCGTCGAGGCGTCCGCGGGGCTCTCGACGGCCAGGGCCGCCATCGATGTGTCCAGGGCCGACTGCCACTGCCTGGCGTCCAGTTGGTGCCGGGCGAGGTGGTGCAGGGCCAGGCGTTCGGTGTGGCGGTCGCCCGCCTCGCGGGCCAGGTGCGCCGCTTGTACGCAGCCCTCTGCCGCCTCATCCGGGCTGCCGAGCGCGGCCTGGGCGAGCGAGAGGTTGATCAGCGCCGTCGCCTCGCCCCGCCGGTCACCGGCGCGGGCGGCGATCACCGGCGCGGCCTCCAGATGGACCACGGCCTCGTCGGTGCGGCCCTCCTCGGTCAGCACCCAGCCCAGCAGGGCGAGGACTCGCGACTCGGCCCGAGCATCCGTGTCCGCTCGCGCCGCCTCAAGTGCCGTCTCCAGCAAGGGAGTCCAGCCGTCCAGGACCCGCCACACCATCTGCGGCCACAGCCCAAGGACGAGCCGCCAGGTCCTGCCGTGCAGTCCGGCGGCATCCGCCGCTGCCGCCGCCAGCGTCAGGTCGTCACGCTCGGCCGCGTACCAGTCCATGGCCTCGTCGCGGTCCGCGAACTCCCGTATCGCGTGCGGCGGACGGAAGTCCGCGGGCAGCGCGAAGCACGGCTCGTCGCCGGGCTCGGCCGCGCCTGCCGCGGCCAGGGCGGTGGCCACGCCGTGGTCGAGCACCCGGACCAGCGCGTCAGGACCGGCGTCGAGGCCACGCGCGTACAGCCGTACGAGATCGTGCAGGGTCCAGCGGCCCGGCGCGCTCCGGGTGACGAGATGGGCCGCGGTCAGCCGGTCCAGGGCGGCCTCCGCCGTGTCCGGGTCCGTGCCCGCGAGGGCCGCCGCCGTGAAGCGGTCCACGTGCGTGCCCGGGTGGCGGCCGAGGTGGGCGAAGTGGTGCGCGACGTCATCGGGCAGCCGCCGCACGGTGAGCCGCAGCGCCGCCCGTACGCCCGTGTCCTCCACGTCGAGCAGGCTCAACCGGCGTGACTCGTCGGCAAGTTCGGTGCTCATCGCCCGCAGGGACCAGTCCGGCTGGTCGGCGAGGCGGGCCGCGGCCACCCGGAGCGCGAGCGGCAGACCGCCGCACAGCTCCACGAGCCGCCGGGCTCCGACCGGCTCCGCGAGGACCCGCTCCTTGCCGAGCACCGCGGCGAGCAGGGCCGTGCTGTCGTCCGGTTCGAGTACGTCCACGGGTACGGGGCGTGCGGCGTCGGAGGCGATCAGGCCCCGCAGGCGGTACCGGCTCGTGACCACGGTGACGCAGCGGGTGCCCCCGGGTAGGAGCTCCCTGACCTGGTCGGAGCCGCGCGCGTTGTCCAGTACGACGAGGAGTTGGCGCTCGGCGGCGAGCGACCGGTACAGCGCGGAGGCGCCGTTCGCCGACTCCGGGATCCTGCGCGGCGCGACCCCGAGGGCGAGCAGGAACTCGCGCAGCACCTCGAGGTGGGTCGGCTCTCCGGTGTCGCTGAAGCCGCGCAGATCGGCGTAGAGCAGGCCGCCGGGGAACGCGGCGCGGTTGCGGTGCGCCCAGTGCACCACGAGCGCCGTCTTGCCCACGCCCGCGGGCCCGGTGACCAGGCACACGGGCGCTTCGCCCGCGGCCGCGCGTGACAGGTCGGTGAGCTCGCCCGCGCGCCCGTGGAAGCCGCGGGGCATGCGGGGGAGGAGGTCGACCGTGTCCGGGGGCAGGGTGGCTGACGGTCCTTGCGTGACGTGAGCTTGCCGGGAGTGGCCTTGCCCGGCGTGACCTTGCCGGGGATGCCCCTGCCGGGCGCCCGGCGTCGCGGACGTGGGCTTGGACGCGTGCCCGGACGTGGGCCTGGACGCGGACCCGGACACTGGGTCCGAACCCGCCGCTTCCCCCTCGCCGTCGCCCTCCCCGCGCAACGCCTCCCCGTAGGCGTCCGCCAGCTCACGGCCCGGGTCGACGCCCAGTTCGTCGGCGAGGAGCCGCCGGGTGCGGTGGAACCAGTCGAGCGCCTCCGAGCGGCGCCCCGCACGCTGCAGGGCCCGCATCAGCGCGGCGGCCAGCGATTCGCGCAGCGGATGGGCCTCGGCCTCCGCGCGCAGCACGGCCGCCGCCCTGTTGTGCTCACCGAGGCGTGCGTAGGCGCCGGCCAGCATCTCCACGGAGGCGAGCCGGAGTTCCTCCAGGGCGTGCGCGGCGGCCTGGAGCGGCGGGCTCGGATAGGCGCCGCTCAGCGCGGGCCCCTGCCACAGGGACAGCGCCTCCTGGTACATCGACACCGCGTCGGCGGGTTCGCGCTGGCTGCGGGCCAGCGTCACCAGCTCCTCGAACCGGTGGGCGTCCAGGAGGCTCTCCGGCATCCGCAGGACGTAGGAAGTGCCCTGCGTGACGAGCTCCACGCCGAACATCTCGGCGTCCGCTCCGGCGAGCAGGACCCGCAGCCGCGACACATGGCCCTGGATGACGCCACGGGCGCGCGGCGGAGGTTCGTGATCCCACAGGGTGGCCGTCAGCTGGTCCACCGGCACCGGGCGGTTGGGCCGCAGGAGCAGGGCGGCGAGGAGGCTGCGCCGCTTGGCGGGACCGAGCGGCAGTTCGCCGGTCTCGGTGGCGACGGAAACCGCTCCGAGCAGCCGGAACTCCACTGACGCAACTCCTTCTGGGGGAAAAGTCCAGATTACCGGAGGTGCCCCTGCGTCCTACGAGGCGGCCCACGAGGCGGCCTACCCCCCCCGCGACCCCACCCGCTACCCCACCCGCTAACCCACCACGCTGTCCCGCCACGCCCGGTGCAGATCCGCGAACGACCCGCTCCCCGCGACGAGTTCGGCCGGGGTGCCGTCCTCCACGACGCGCCCGTGCTCCATCACGAGGACCCGGTCGGCGATCTCCACCGTGGAGAGCCGGTGGGCGATCACCACGGCGGTCCTGCCGCGCAGCACCGTGTGCATGGCGCGCTGCACGGCCCGCTCGCCCGGGATGTCGAGCGAACTGGTCGCCTCGTCGAGGATCAGCACCGCAGGGTCGGCGAGCAGCGCCCGCGCGAAGGCGACGAGCTGCCGCTGACCGGCGGAGATACGGCCACCCCTCTTGCGTACGTCGGTGTCGTAGCCGTCAGGCAGCGAGGCGATGAAGTCATGGGCGCCGATGGCCTTCGCCGCCTGCTCGACGTCCTCGCGGGTGGCGTCAGGGCGGCCGATGGCGATGTTCTCGGCAACGGTCCCGGAGAAGAGAAAAGCCTCTTGCGTCACCATCACCACGCCCCGCCGCAGCTCGGCGTTGGCGAGGTCGCGCAGGTCGACGCCGTCGAGCAGGACCCGGCCCGCCGTCGGGTCGTAGAAGCGGGCGAGCAGTTTGGCGAGCGTCGACTTGCCGGCGCCGGTGGAGCCGACGACGGCGACGGTCTGCCCGGCGGGCAGCGTCAGATCGAAGCGGGGCAGTACCTCGCCGCCGGTCCGGTAGGCGAACCGCACGCCGTCGAAGTCGACCTCGCGGCCGGGGTGTTCGGACGCGAGGGCGGGCAGCGGCCGGGCGCGGTCGGGGTGCGGCTCGGGCACGGAGGGCGTCTGGGCGAGCAGCCCGGCGACCTTCTCCAGTGAAGCGGCGGCCGACTGATACGAGTTGAGGAACATGCCGAGCCGGTCGATCGGGTCGTACAGGCGCCGCAGATACAGCACGGCGGCGGCGAGGACGCCGAGTGCGAGGGTGCCGTCGGTGACGCGGTAGGCGCCCCACAGGACGATGCCGGCGACGGCCGTGTTGGCGACGAGCCGGGACCCGACGACGTAGCGGGCCATCTCCAGCATGGCGTCGCCGTTGGCCCGCTCGTGGTGCCGGTTGAGCGCGCCGAACTCCGCCTCGTTGGCGCGCTCGCGCCGGAAGGCGCGGACCGGCCGGATGCCGTTCATGGTCTCGGCGAACTTCACGATGACGGAGGCGATGGCGGTGGACCGCTTCCCGAAGAGCGGGCCCGCGCGGCGCTGGTAACGGCGTACGAGGAGGTAGAGCGGCACGAACGACGCGACGGCCGCGGCGCCGAGGCTCAGGTCGAGCCAGAGGAGCATCGCCGAGATGTAGACGAAGGACAGGACGACGGTGATCAGCTCCTGCAGCCCTTCGCTCAGAAGCTCCCGCAGGGATTCCACGTCGGTGGTGGACCGGGAGATGAGCCGCCCCGAGGTGTACCGCTCGTGGAAGTCCACGCTGAGGGCCTGCGCGTGGCGGAAGATGCGCCCGCGCAGATCGAGCAGTACGTCCTGGTTGACGCGGGCGGAGGCCACGATGAACGCGTACTGGAACGCGCCGGAGGCGCCCGCGCAGAGCAGGTAGCCGATGCCGATGGCGACGAGGGGCCCGTGATCACCGGCACGCACGGCGGGCACGCCACGGTCGATGGCGTACGCGACGAGGAGCGGGCCGCCCTGCACGGCGGCCTGCTGCAGCAGAAGCAGCACGGTCGCGACGACGACGCGGGTGCGCAGCGGCGAGAGCAACGAACGAAGCAGGGCGGCGGTGGCGCCGGGGGCCGCGGGGAGGGTGTCCTTGTCGAAGTCGTCGGTGGGGGAGCCGGGTTCGGCGGGCTCCGGTTCGGCGGAACCAACGGGAGCGGTGTGCTCGGCGGGCTGCGGGTCGGCGGAACCAGCGGGAGCGGTGTGCTCGGCGGGTGCCGAGATGCCGTCCTCCTCGTCCGGCCCCGTGGTCCGTGACGCCGGCGTCGACGCAGTCATCGTGAAACCTCCCCCTCCACGGACACCGGGCCCGCCTCCACCTGCCGGTCTGCGGACGCCGGGTCCGCCTCTGCCTGCCGGTCTGCGGACGCCGGGTCCGCCTCTGCCTGCCGGTCTGCGGACGCCGGGCCCGCTTCGGTCTGCCGGTCTGCGGACGCCGGGCCCGCTTCGGTCTGCCGGTCTGCGGACGCC
>NZ_BAAAUG010000003.1:0-11526 GCF_039533825.1 Streptomyces rectiviolaceus | reverse complement strand
TTGCCTGCCTGCGGACGCGCCGTCCGTCTCACCCGTCATGGACGCCGGGTCGGCTGCCTTTGTCGCGGGTGCGCCCGGGGTCTCCGTCTGTCCGTCTGCGGACGCGCCGTCCGTCTCGCCCGTCGCGGGCGTCGGGTCCTCCTCCCCTGCCAGGGGAGCGCCCAGCGCATCTGTCCGCCCGGCCGGGGGCGGGCCGTCAGCCTCGGCTGCTGCGGACGCCGAGTCGGCTGCCCCTGTCGCGGGAGCGACCGGCGTCTCGGTTTGCCTGCCTGCGGACGCGCCGTCCGTCTCACCCGTCATGGACGCCGGGTCGGCTGCCTTTGTCGCGGGTGCGCCCGGGGTCTCCCTCTGTCCGTCCGCGGACTCGCCGTCCGTCTCGTCTGTCGCGGGCGTCGGGTCCTCCTCCCCTGCCAGGGGAGCGCCCAGCGCCTCTGTCCGCCCGGCCGGGGGCGGGCCGTCAGCCTCGGCTGCTGCGGACGCCCGGTCCGCTTCCCCTGTCGCGGGAGCGACCCCCGCGCCTGACATCAGCCACGCGTACTCCGTGTTCCCCCGCAGCAGTTCCTGGTGGGTGCCCACCGCGGTGATTCTGCCGTTGGAGAGCAGGGCGACGCGGTCGGCCAGGAGGACCGTGGACGGGCGGTGGGCCACCACCAGGGCCGTCGTGTCCTTCAGGACGCGGCGCAGGGCCGCCTCCACCAGGGCCTCCGTGTGGACGTCGAGCGCCGAGAGCGGATCGTCGAGGACCAGGAAGCGCGGGCGGCCCACCACCGCGCGGGCCAGCGCAAGGCGCTGGCGCTGGCCGCCGGACAGGCTCAGGCCCTGCTCGCCGACCTGGGTGGCCGTGCCCTGCGGAAGCGCGTGGGCGAAGTCGGCCTGGGCGACCTCCAGGGCCCGCTCCAACTCGGCGTCACCCGCGGCCTCTTCGGCGCCCATCAGGACGTTCTCGCCCACCGTCGCGGAGAAGAGCGTCGGCTCCTCGAAGGCGACCGCCACCAGCGTGCGCAGCCGCTCGCGGTCCATCTCCGAGATGTCCTCCCCGTCCAGCGTGATGCGGCCCCCGCTCACCTCGTGCAGCCGGGGCACCAGCGCCGTCAGCGTCGTCTTGCCGCTGCCCGTCGCGCCCACGAGGGCGAGGGTCTCGCCGGGGCGGACGTGCAGGTCGATCCGGTCGAGCGCGGGCGGCGCGTCGGCAGGCGCGTCCGGGTAGCGGAACTCCACGCCGTGGAAGCGGAGTCCGGTCGCATCGGAGCCGCCCGCCGCCGCATCGGAGCCGCCCGCCGAGGAGGAGACCTCCGTGGAGAAGACCTCCGTAGAGGACTCCGGCTCCGCGTCCATCACCTCGAAGTACCGCTCCGTGGCCGTCGCCGACTCCTGGCTCATCGCGAGCAGGAACCCGATCGACTCCACCGGCCAGCGCAGCGCGAGCGCCGTGGAGAGGAACGCGACCAGCGTGCCCGTCGACAGGCCGCCGTCCGCCACCTGCACCGTCCCGAGGACCAGCGCCGCACCGATCGCGATCTCCGGCAGCATCATGATCACCGCGTAGATCGCCGCGAGCAGCCGCGCCTTGGCCAGCTCCGTGCCCCGCAGCGTGTGCGAGAGTTCGTGGAACGCCCGCGCCTGACTGCGGTGGCGGCCGAAGCCCTTGATGATGCGGATGCCGAGCACGCTCTCCTCGACGACCGTCGTCAGATCGCCGACCTGATCCTGCGCCCGCCGCGCCACGGCCATGTACCGGCCCTCGTAGTACGCGCAGACGATCACCAGCGGCAACAGCGGGGTCAGCAGGACGAGCCCGAGGGCCCAGTCCTGCGCCAGCAGGATCGCCATGCCGACCACGATCGTCGTGCCGTTCACGATCAGGAACGTCAGCGGGAAGGCCAGGAACATCCGCAGCAGCATCAGGTCCGTCGTGCCGCGCGACAGCAACTGCCCCGAGGCCCAGCGGTCGTGGAAGGCCACCGGGAGCCGCTGCAGATGGCGGTAGAGATCCGCCCGCATCGCCGCCTCGACCGAGGCGAGCGGACGCGCCACCAGCAACCGCCGGAGGCCGAAGAGCAGCGCCTCCGCGACACCGAGCAGCAGCAGGAGCAGGGCCCCGAGCCAGACCCCGCCGAGGTCCCGGTCCGCCACCGGGCCGTCCACGAGCCACTTCAGTACGAGGGGGAAGACAAGCCCCGTACAGGAGGCGAGGATCGCGACAAATGCCGCACTGAAGAGGCGAGTTCGCACGGGACGGACGTATGGCCACAGGCGCAGCAGCGTCCGCGCCGCGGACCCCTCCTGGGTCGGCCCCTCCGTAGGTTCCTTGGTCGGTGCATCTGGTTTCGGCATCAGGAGCGAGCCTACGGATGGCCACTGACAGAGCCCACCGAGTTTTGGCCCGTCCCCGCTCGTCCGCTGGTCCTACGACCAGGCCGCGCCGGCGAAGTCGTACCCCCGCATCAACCGATCGGCTGATGCCGCTTCGAGCGCGATGGGCGATGCCCGGACCCCCGCCCACCGGCGAGGCTCGACCCATGCCCATCATCGAAGTGCACGACCTGCGCAAGGCCTACGGCGGACGGGCCGCCGTCGACGGCGTCTCCTTCGCCGTCGAGGAGGGCGAGATCTTCGGCGTCCTCGGGCCCAACGGCGCGGGCAAGACCACCACCGTGGAATGCGTCGAGGGTCTGCGCGTCCCCGACACCGGGACCGTCCGTGTCGATGGGCTCGACCCCGTCGCCGACCACGACCGGGTCACCCAGATCCTCGGCGCCCAGCTCCAGGAGAGCGAGCTGCAGGCGAAGCTCACCGTGCGCGAGGCGCTCGAGCTGTACTCCGCGTTCTACCCGGACCCCGCCGACTGGCGCCCCCTCGCCGAGCGCCTGCGCGTGACCGACAAGCTGGACAGCCGCTTCGGCAAGCTCTCCGGAGGCCAGAAGCAGCGCCTGTTCATCGCGCTCGCGCTGATCGGGAACCCGAGGGTCGTCGTGCTCGACGAGCTGACCACCGGTCTCGACCCGCGCGCCCGCCGCGACACCTGGGAACTCATCGAGGACGTACGCGACAGCGGCGTCACCGTCCTCCTGGTCACCCACTTCATGGAGGAGGCCCAGCGCCTCTGCGACCGCATCGCGGTCATCGACCAGGGGCGGATCGCCGCGCTCGACAGCCCGGCGGGCCTCATCAGCCGGGCCGCGGGATCCACCGTCATGTCCTTCACGCCGTCCGCGCCCCTGGACGAACGGGAACTCGCCGCGCTGCCGCGGGTGATCTCCGTCGACCACCGCGACGGCCGCTACACCCTGAACGGCACCGACGAGACCGTCAACGCCGCCATCACGCTGCTCGCCCGGCACCACATCACCGCCCACCAACTTCGGGTCTCCGACGCCACGTTGGACGACGCCTTCCTCGACCTGACGGGAGCCACGGCATGAGTACCGCCGTCAACGCGCCCCGAGCCACCGCCTCCGCCGCCACCGCCACTGCGAAGAACAAGGCATCGGCCGCCGTGCTCAAGGCCGAGTTCCGGATCTTCCGCCGCGAGCCCGGCGCCCTCTTCTGGATCATGGTGTTCCCCACGGTCCTGCTGGTGATCCTCGGCTCGATCCCCTCCTTCCGGGAGACCGACGCCTCGCTGGGCGGCATCCGCCTCGTCGACGCGTACGTCCCCGTGACGGTGCTGCTCTCCCTGATCATGGCGGGCCTGCAGGCCATGCCGCCGCTGATCACCGGCTACCGCGAACGCGGCATCCTGCGCCGCATGTCGGCCACGCCGGTCCGCCCCTCCGCCGTGCTCGGCGCGCAGATGGGCATCCACGGCGCCGCCGCGCTCGTCTCGTCCCTGCTCTCCCTGGCCGTGGGCCGCCTGGTCTTCGACGTACCCCTGCCGCGCCAGGCCTTCGGCTACGCGCTCGCGCTGCTCCTCGCCGTCCTGTGCGGGCTCGCCCTGGGCGCCGTGGTCTCTGCGATCGCGCGCGCGACCAAGGCCGCGACCGCGATCGGGTCCGCCGTCTTCTTCCCGATGATGTTCAGCGCGGGCGTCTGGCTGCCGGTGCAGGCGATGCCGGACGCGCTCGCCCGCGTCGTGGAGGTCACCCCGCTCGGCGCCGCCGCCCAGGCCCTGGGCGACGCCGCGGCCGGCGACTGGCCCGGCCTGTCCCACCTCGGGGTGCTCGCGCTGTGGACCGTGGTCCTCTCGGCGGCGGCCGCACGCTGGTTCCGGTGGGAGTGAGGGGCAGGCGGCCCCGCAGGTGACCGACACTGGGGCCGTGCGTACGAGTACGGCGAGCGCTACGGCTGACGCCACGAAGATGATCGAGCAGCGCTGGGGCCTGTTCCACCGCTGGGGCCCCTACGTGCTCCTCGGGTTCGGCGCCCTCATGTCGGCCGCCACGAGCAACGTCGTAGGAATGGGGCGCGGCGCGTGGAACGTGGCAGGGGCGCTGGTCGTCGCGGCGGTGGCGCTCCAGCTGTACTGGGGCGCGCTGGCCCGCTCCCGCCCGGGGCACTCGCCCGCGGGCACGCTCTACTACGCCGTGCGCTGGGCGATCGCCTTCGTCCTCACCTGGATCAACCCGTTCTTCGCGTTCTACGCCGTCGTCGGCTACTTCGGCGCCGAGCGGCTGCTGCCCCCGCGCCTGGTCAAGCCCGGCCTCTTCGCCACCGCGGTCATCATGGCGGGCTCCCAGTCGGGCGGACTTCCGCCGGACGAGGAACTCGGCTGGACCGTATTCGGCGGGCTGCTCGCGGTGAACATCGCGCTGCTCACCGTCTTCGCCCACCTCGCGGAGCAGGAGGAACAGCGCGCCCGCGACGCGGACGCCACCATCGTCGAACTGGAACGCGCCAACACCGCACTCCAGCAGGCCATGGACGAGAACGCCGCCCTGCACGCCCAACTCCTGGTCCAGGCAAGGGAAGCGGGCGTCGCCGACGAGCGGCGCCGCCTCGCCGCGGAGATCCACGACACCATCGCGCAGGGCCTGACCGGCATCATCGCGCAGCTCCAGGTCGTCGCGACCGCATCCGACGAAACGCTGGCCCGCGAGCACCTGGACCGCGCCTCCGCCCTCGCCCGGCACAGCCTCGGCGAGGCCCGCCGTTCCGTGCACAACCTCTCCCCGACGGCCCTGGAGCACGACGCGCTCCCCGAAGCGCTGGAGAAGACGGTCGCGCAATGGTCCGAACGCACAGGCGTGCGCGGCGACTTCACGGTCACCGGACCCGCCGAGCCGCTGCACGAAGAGATCGAGGCGACCCTCCTGCGCATCGTCCAGGAGGCCCTGTCCAACGCCATCCGGCACGCGGAGGCCACCCGCCTGGGCGTCACCCTCTCCTACATGGAGGGCGAGGTGGCCCTGGACGTACGCGACGACGGCCGCGGCTTCGACCCGCTGACCCTGGTGCGGCGCAACGGCTCCGGCGGCTTCGGCCTCGACGGCATGCGGGCCCGCGCCGAACGCATCGCGGGCTCGTTCACCGTGGAATCGGAGCCGGGGCACGGCACGGCGCTTTCGGCTCGCGTACCTTTGGTCCGCCATGGCTGACCTGATCACTCTGCTCATCGTCGACGACCATCCCGTCGTACGGGACGGTCTGCGCGGCATGTTCCGCTCCGACCCCTGCTTCGAGGTGCTCGGCGAGGCCGCCGACGGCGTTGAGGCCGTCGCCCTGGTGGAGCGGCTCGACCCGGACGTCGTCCTGATGGACCTGCGCATGCCGGGCGGGGGAGGCGTCGACGCGATCGCCGAGCTGGGTCGGCGGGGCTCCCGCGCCCGGGTCCTGGTCCTGACCACGTACGACACGGACTCCGACACGCTGCCCGCGATCGAGGCGGGCGCGACCGGCTACCTCCTCAAGGACGCGCCCCGCGACGACCTGTTCACCGCGGTCCGCGCGGCGGCCCAGGGCCGCACGGTCCTCTCGCCCGCCGTCGCCTCCCGGCTGGTCTCACGCGTGCGTGCCCCCGGCAACGAGCCGCTGAGCACCCGCGAACGGGAGGTGCTCGCGCTCGTCGCCAAGGGCACGTCGAACCGTGCGATCGCCGCCGAACTCTTCATCAGCGAGGCCACGGTCAAGACGCACCTCACCCACATCTACGGCAAGTTGGGCGTCAAGGACCGGGCCGCGGCGGTCGCGACGGCGTACAGCCGCGGCATCCTGGGCTGACGGTCTGGCTAGCCTCTAGCCTCTAGCCCCGCTGCCACAGAGCAGGAGTGTTCGGCGGCTCCCAGCCCGACTGCGCCTGGTGGCCCTGGAGGCAGCGGAAGGTGGCGCCGCCGTACGTGACCGTGTCACCGGCCGCGTAGACCTTGCCCGCGGCCCACGTGCCGCCCGGGTCGGGGTCACCGGGGCCGGGGTCGCCGCCACCCGTCGTCTTCAGCGTCAGGCCGAACTGCTGCAACAACGGGTTGATCGGCTGGTGGAAGGTGGTCCCGCCGCTGCGGCAGTTGCCCGAGCCGCCCGAGGTGACGCCCTGTGCCTGGCTCCCGGATATGTAGGAGCCGCCCGAGTCGCCGGGCTCGGCGCAGACCGTCGTCCGCGTCACGCCGCTGATGGTGCCCTCGGGGTAGGTGACACTGGTGTTGTGCTGCTGGATCGTGCCGCAGTGCCACCCCGTAGTGGAGCCGGAACGGCAGATCGACGCACCCACCGGGGACTGCGTGGAGCCCCCGACGCCGACCCGCTGCCCGCTCTGGCCCTTCACGTACGGGGTGGCGGTCCACTGGGAGTTGGTGGCGACCCAGGCCATGTCCCTGCCGGGGAAGATGGATGCCTGGAACGTGCCCTGGGCCACCTGGTTGTAGCCGGTGGTCGCGGTGCCGGCCCGCCCGCAGTGGCCCGCGGTGGCGAAGCCCTGCTGGGTGCCCTTGGTGATCGGGAAGCCGATGGAGCACCGGCCGCCCATGTAGTACGCGTCGCCGCCCACGAGGTCGTAGAGCGGGCGCGGCCGTTCTTCGGTCTTCTCGACCTGTACGAGGGAGGGTGCGACACCCGCGGCGGAGACGAGGGACTTGGCGGCGCCCGCCTGTACGGCACGCACGACGACGGCGTTGGACCGCACGTCGACGTACCAGACGGGAGCGTCGCGAGTCACCGCCTTCTTCGCGGCACGGTCCAACTTCGCCTTGGCGGCGTCCAGTTGAGATTCCGAATGCGCCACGACCTCGGCCCGAGCACCCCGCGCCTCGATCGCCGGAACGTCGGATGCGTCGGTGGTGGCCACGGTGAGCCGCGCCGAGGTGGCGCCGTGCACCCAGGCGCCCGCGAAGTCACGACCGAGGGCGCCCCGCAGGGCTCCCGCGACGGCGCCGGCCTCGGCCTCGTTGACCAGACGGGCCTCGGCCTGCGCCGGCGTGAGGCCGAGGTCCCGCTGCATGGCCTTCAGGACCTCGGGCGAAGTCCTGTCGACGGCGGCGGTCTCGGCAGGGGAGGGCGACGGGGCCGAGGCGGGATCGGCCTGGGCATGCGCGGTGCCGGGCACACCCGCGAGAACCAGGGCACCGGCCGCGGCAAACGCGGCGCACGCCGCCGCGGCGCGTCTGTGGTGGATGGGGAGCATGGGAGCTTCTCCTCGGTTGCGAGGGGGCGAGCGGACCGGTGAGGGCGTCGGCCAGCGGATCGCCCACAACGTAGAAGCCTCAACTGCCCATAAATAGCTGTCAGTCGACCCCCGGGCTTGGCGTTATGGAAGGTGGGGAGAGGGGGTTGGGGGAGGTGCGGCGGGGAGGGCGCGAGGTCGTGGAGGGGGCGGCGCGAGGGCGTGGCGGGGTCGCGGAGGGTGCGGCGGTGACGGTGCGGGAGGCGTGGAGGGTGCGGCGGGCTGCGACGGAGGGTGTGGGGGCGAGGTCGCGGGAGGTGTGGCGGGGTCGCGGAGGCGGCGGTGACGGTGCGGGAGGCGCGGGAGACACGGGAGGCGCTGAGGGCGCGACAGGGTTGCGGGAGGCGCGACGGAGGGTGCGGGGGCGACGCCGCGGGAGGTACGGAGGGCGTGGCGGGGTTGCGGGAGGTGCGGCGACGAGGGCGCGATGTCGCACACGTGCGGCGCGGAGGGCGTGGCGAGGTCGCGGAAGGTACGGCGGCGAGGTCACGTGGGGCGCGGAGGGTGTGGCGGGGTAGCGCGACGGAAGGCGTGGCCGGGAGAGCGCGGCGGGGTAGCGCGACGGAAGGTGCGGCCGGTAGAACGCGGCGGGGTAGCGCGGCGGAGAGCGTGGCCAGGGAGAGTGCGGCGGAGGATGCGGCCGGGAGAGCGCGGCGGAGGCGTCCCGGAAGAGCGTGGCCGGGGGAGGGCCCGGGTGTTACAGGAGGCGGGGGGAAGGTGCCGCGAGCCATGCTGTGTAGCTTTCGCTGCGTGCCGTGGCTTCGGCGTGTGCCGTGCGGGCCTGGGCGAAGACGGCGGGCGCGGTGTCGTGGGCCGGGGCCGCCGGATGCCAGCCGAGCAGATGCCGCCAGTACAGCGGCGCCCCGGAGAGCGGCCGGGTCACCAGGCCCGGCGTCGGCGGGAACGTCGCCCGGCAGAGCCCCACCGCCCGCCCCACCTGGACCAGATGGACGCAGGACGCCACGTCCGTCTCGTAGACGGAGGACGGAGTGAAGCCCGCGCGGGCGCACGCCGCGTTGAAGCAGTCCGCGAAGCAGCCGTCGCCCGGCACGTCCGTCCACGCCTCTCCCGCGAGGAGCGACAGGTCGATCTCCTGGCGGTCGGCCAGCGGATGGCCGATGGGCAGCATGACGAAGACCGGGTCACGGGCCACCTCACGCCACACGAGCAGCTCGCTCTCCGGCGGCGTGCTCGCCCCGCATGTCCCCACCAGGGCGAAGTCGAGGCGCCCGTCGGCCGTGCGGGACGCGATCTCCCGCTCCGACCAGGAGGTGTGGGTGGTCACCGGCACCCCCGGATGCGCGGCGGCGAGCCGGTCCACCAGGGCGCCGAGCAGCGGCCCGTGCGTCGCGCCGAGCCGGAACCCCGCACCGCCGTCCCAGGCCCGGCCGAACCGCAGCGCCTCCTCGCGCAGGCCGGTCACAGCGGGCAGCACCACGCGGGCGCGGGCCAGCACGAACTCCCCCAGCGCGGTGGCCCGTACCCCGTGCCGCCCCCGCTCGAAGAGCTCCCCTCCCAGGGTGCGCTCGATCCGCTTCAGCTGTGCGCTCAGGGCGGGCTGCGCGAGCCCGAGCACGGTAGCGGCCTTGGTCAGGCTGCCCGCGTCGGCGATCGCCCGGATCGTCTTCAGGTGCCGCAACTCCAGGTCCATGGGCCGAGCTTGGCCCGTGCCCCGCAGCGGAGCAATGGGCAGGTTCGGACCAATGCGGGCCAACACCCCGCGGCGTCAGCCCCGGCGTCAGCCGCCCCCGTCCGCCACGCCGTCACGCACCCGCAGCAGCAGCACCGACCGCGCGGCCATCGTGACCGCCGTGTCCGCCCGCAGCACGGTGCCGGGCGCGGCCCCCTGCTCCTCGAGGGAGGTGTCCACCACCACCTCGTACTCCCGCGCCCACGGCGCCCCCGGCAGCACGAAGCTCCCCGCACGGTCCGCCGCGTGCAGGACCGCGAGGAAGCTGTCGTCGACGACCGGCACGCCCCGGGCGTCACGTCCGGGGATGTCGCGGCCGGACAGATACATGCCCAGCGTCGCGGCCGGCGCGTACCAGTCGCCCTCCGTCATCTCCGCCCCGCGCGCCGTGAACCACGCCAGGTCCCGAAGCCCGTCCGCCGAATGCGCACGCCCGGAGAAGAACGCCCGCCGCCGCAGCACGGGATGCCGGTGCCGGAGAGTGATCAGACGGGACGTCAGATCGCACAGCGCCGCCCACCCCGGCTGCTCAAGGAGCCCCCAGTCCACCCAGCTGACCTCGTTGTCCTGGCAGTACGCGTTGTTGCTGCCCCCCTGCGTACGCCCCATCTCATCGCCCGCGACAAGCATCGGCACCCCCGTCGAGAGCAGCAGCGTCGTCAGCAGATTGCGCAGCTGCCGCCGCCGCAGCTCCAGCACCCGCTCGTCCGCCGTCTCGCCCTCGACGCCGCAGTTCCAGGACCGGTTGTCGTCCGAACCGTCCCTGTTCCCCTCGCCGTTGGCCTCGTTGTGCTTGCGCTCGTACGACACCAGGTCCCGCAGCGTGAACCCGTCGTGCGCCGTCACGAAGTTCACCGACGCGTACGGACGCCGCCCGCCCCACGCGTACAGGTCGCTCGACCCGGAGAGCCGGTAGCCCAGATCCCGCACATCGGGCAGCGCGCCCCGCCAGAAGTCCCGCACCGCACCCCGGTAGCGGTCGTTCCACTCCGTCCACAGGGGAGGAAAGGCCCCCACCTGATAGCCGCCGGAGCCCACGTCCCACGGCTCGGCTATCAGCTTCACCCGCCGCAGCACCGGGTCCTGCGCGATCACCGCGAGGAAGGGGGAGAGCATGTCGACGTCGTGGAACGAGCGCGCGAGCGCCGCCGCCAGATCGAAGCGGAAACCGTCAACGCCCATCTCCGTCACCCAGTACCGCAGGGAGTCGGTGATCAGGCGAAGGACGTGCGGCTGCACCACCTGGAGCGTGTTCCCGCAGCCCGTGTAGTCCGCGTACCGCCGCGCGTCGGACGGCTGAAGGCGGTAGTAGCCGCGGTTGTCTATGCCCTTGAGCGAGAACATCGGGCCCAGCTCGCCCGCCTCCGCCGTGTGGTTGTAGACCACGTCGAGGATCACCTCGATCCCGGCCTCGTGCAGCGCCCGCACCATCCGCTTGAACTCCCCGACCTGCCCGCCCGTCGTCCCCGACGCCGCGTACGCCGCGTGCGGCGCGAAGTAGCCGATCGAGTTGTAGCCCCAGTAGTTCTTCAGGCCTCTTTGCAGGAGGTGATCCTCATGGGCGAACTGATGCACGGGGAGCAGCTCCACCGCCGTCACCCCGAGCCGCAGGAGATGGTCGATCGCCGCCGGATGCGCGAGACCCGCGTACGTACCCCGCAGCTCCTGCGGGATCCCCGGGTGCAGCTTGGTGAAGCCGCGTACGTGGACCTCGTAGATCACCGAGTCCGCCCACGGCGTCTTCGGGCGCCGGTCGTCGGCCCACTCGTCGTCCGGCGCGTCGTCGTGCACGACCACGCCCTTGGGGACGTACGCGGCCGAGTCCCGGTCGTCCCGCACCGTGTCGGCCACCTGCTGCTGGGGCCAGTCCCGTACGTGTCCGTACACCTCGGGCTGCAGGCCGTACGCGGCGAAGTCACCGTCCACCGCACGCGCGTACGGGTCAAGGAGCAGCTTCGCCGGGTTCCAGCGGGCGCCCGTCCACGGATCCCAGCGGCCGTGCACGCGATAGCCGTAGCGCTGCCCCGGACGGACGCCCGGCACGAAGCCGTGCCAGATCTCGTGCGTCAGCTCGGTCAGCGGCGAGCGCGTCTCGACGCCCTCGTCGTCGAACAGGCACAGCTCGACGGCCTCGGCGCCCCCCGCCCACAGCGCGAAGTTGGTGCCCGCGACCCCGTCGGGCCCCACCCTGAACCGCGCGCCGAGCGGCGTCGGCGCCCCCGGCCACACGGGCAGGCCCCGCGCGTCC
>NZ_BAAAUG010000002.1:0-11324 GCF_039533825.1 Streptomyces rectiviolaceus | reverse complement strand
CTGGACCGAGGAGGCCGTCCGGGACGCGTGGGCGGAACGCCGCCGGATAGCGGCAGGCCTGGAGACCACGGTCCTGGCACGCACCGCGGACATGGTCGGGGAGGCGGAGGCAGGCAGGCTGAACGAGACGGCGGAACGAGCCCGCGAGGCTCTGGCGGCGATGCGCGCACTGCTGGATACGGCCAGGGAGGGAGAGGCAGAGGGGGAGGGGGAGGGGGAGATGGCGGGAGAGCCAGCGGGAGCGAGGGAGAGCGCCGATCTACGGCCCCAGCCCACCCTCCAGGCCCTGGACCTGCTGGCCCACCAGTGCAGGGCGACCGGCCGCGACGTGGAGATACGGCTGACCGACCGAGTGCCGACCCGCCTCCCCACCGCGGTGGACCTGGCCGCCTACCACGCCGCCGAGACGCTGCTCGCGACCGGTGGCGATGAGCCCGCGTTGCTCGAACTGGACGCGCACGGAGATACGTTGACGCTGACGGCCACCGGGGTGCCCCGTTCCGCGGGCCCTGCCGTACGAGAGCGCCTGGCGGCGCGGGTCGAGGCGCTCGACGGCGACCTGACCACGACCGATGCAGGCACGGTCCGCGTCAGACTGCCCCTCAGACCGCCGGACGAGAAAATCACAGAGGGAGGGAAAGGGGAAGAATGACCCTAAACGTGCTGGTCGTCGACGACCAGGGCATCGTGCGCGCGGGGTTCGCCGCGGTGATCGACGCCGAGGAGGACATGACGGTGGTCGGCGAGGCGTCCGACGGCGTCGAGGCGGTACAGCTAGCGGCGGAGCTGGCACCTGACGTGGTCGTCATGGACGTACGGATGCCCGAACTGGACGGCATCGCCGCCACCCGGATCATCACGGGCCGGGAGAACGCGCCCCGTGTCCTGGTCCTGACCACCTTCGACCTCGACGCGTACGTCTTCGACGCGCTGCGCGCAGGAGCATCGGGCTTCCTCCTCAAGGATGTGCACGCCTCGGAACTGCTGCACGGCATCAGGGTGGTGGCGGCGGGCGAGAGCGTGCTGGCCCCGTCCGCGACGCGCAGGCTGATCGGCCACTACGCGTCAGGAGCCCGCCCCGGTGGCACCCCCGACGACCTGGACACCCTCACCGGCAGCCAACGGAACGTCCTGACCCTGCTCGCGTCCGGCCTCAACAACGCGGAGATCGCCGAGGATCTCGGCATCACGGTCGGCACGGTGAAATCCCACGTGAACGCGCTCCTGCGGAAGCTGGGCCTGCGCGACCGCGTCCAGGCCACGATCCTCGCGTACGACCTGGGCCTGGCCCACCCAAACCCACCGGGCACCCATCTCTGACGCACCGACTCCGACGCACCGACCGAGAGGCGCACCACCATGCCCGCCCCCGCCCCTTTCTCCCGCCGCGCCACGGCCGGCCGAGTCACCGCCCTCGCCTATCTCGCGATCTGCGCCGCCCTGCTGGTGTGGGCCCTGGTGGTGACCGCGGCCGACAGCTCGGACGAATCCATGGCAGGAGTCATCCCCCTCCTGGCCACGGCCCCGGCCAGCTTCATACTCCTCGCACTGCCCGACGGCCCCGCCATGGTGATCGCCGCGGTCGCCTTCGGGGCACTGGTCAACGCGGCGATCATCAACTGGTGCGCTCGCCATCTCAAGGTGCCGGGCGGCGGACCGGGCAGGCACTGATAGCGACCCGGAACAGCAAAAAGGCCCAGGTCGCTGACCTGGGCCTCAACTGTGGAGCGGGTGACGAGAATCGAACTCGCACTCTCAGCTTGGGAAGCTCAGTCGATCTAGAGCCTACTGAGCATCTGACCTGCGAGGGAGGGGCGGCACTCCCCGTGGTTCCCCGCCCAACCTGGCGCGGCTCTGGCACGGCCCTTCGCCGCTAGACATGGGAGCCCCCATGCCCCTGGGCCGTTGCGTCGGGTGCTCGCCTCCTGGCCTCGGCCCTATCCATGTGTGGTGCGGCCCGACGGGTTGATGACTGGATGTCTCCTTGCCGTACGGCGCGCGAATTGATCCCATCACGGTGATGCGGCGTCGTCGGCGGGGGCGGAGATGACTGGCTTAGTGGTCAAGCGGTGGAAGCGCCATGGGCTCGACCGGCTCTACGTCTCCACTGCGGGAGGTGACACAGTCGCCTGGTACGACTGCACGTCCGGGCATATCGAAGTCCTTCAGGCGCCGTATCGAGATCAAGCCTTGGACGCGTTGGCGCCCTATCTGGTCGCTCCTTCGTCACGTGCTTCTACTCCGGTCCTCTCCGCGGTCGAATCACCTCCCCTGACTGTGAGTGATGATCTCTCCTTGAACCGGCCTGGTGACTCCCTCCTCCCATTACTGGAAGGAGCGCCAACCTGGCTGGTCAGGCAGATGATGCGTTTGTGGCGTCGGAAGGATGAGAGCGACTCTTGGCGGAAGGGGCTGGCTGGGGAGCGGATCGCGGGCGCCAAGCTTGATCGACTTAAGAGAGGGGGATGGCACTCCCTCCACTCCATACCTCTGCCGAGCGGGGCAGACATCGATCACCTCTTGATCGGTCCTGGTGGCGTCTTCTGCCTGAACACCAAGTACTTCCGCGACGCCCGTATCTGGGTAGGAGATAGCGCGGTGAAGGTCAACGGCGGCCGCGGGCACCCGTATGTCCGCAACAGCCGCCATGAAGGCAGCAGGGCATCAACGGTGCTGACCAGGGCTTGTGGCTTCACGGTGGACGTGGCTCCGGTGCTGGTCTTCGTGTCGCCGGCCAGTGTCGTGGTTGCCTCGTCCCTTGGTGACGTGAAAGTGATCAAGGATCGAGAGATCTCGGCTTTCCGGCGGCAAAAAGGGGTACTCACGCCAGAAGCGATCGAGTCCGTCTACGCCGTCGCTCGCGATCGTCGAACCTGGCTCAGTTCATGATCGAGGCAGGCAGTTCCCAAGATCGCCATCTGCTCAGCTGGAGCGGCAACAGGAGGTCGCCGGCCTGCTCGACCGCAGTGTTCAGCGGGCTCGCCGGTCCGCGGCACGGAAGCCGGATGATCAAGCATCTGGCACGGATCTGGCACGGATCTGGCACGCGACGACTGAGTGGAATCGCACAGCAAAAAGGCCCAGGTCGCTGACCTGGGCCTCAACTGTGGAGCGGGTGACGAGAATCGAACTCGCACTCTCAGCTTGGGAAGCTGATGTTCTACCACTAAACTACACCCGCGAAAAACACCGTCTGTGGCGGTGTCGTAACGTCGCACACTCTACCTCATCCCAGGCCCCGGGCGCTTTTTCCCCGGGGTCTGGGTGCTGTCCGGGGCGTGGATGCGTCTGCGGGACGCGGGAGTTGGGGCGTACGGTGAGAGTCCGGAGTGCCGCCTGGAGGGGCGCCCCATTCGTCCCGTAATGTGGCAGTTCGGCGTCCGCTCGCGCACGAGGTGAGCAGGGGGCGCCAAGGGCTCAACTACGGCTTTGGGGAAGGGACTCGAGGACTTGATGGAGCGCACCGTCGTCCGATGTGCCGAAGGGCACGTGTTCAGCACTGCTTCGTTCCCGATGCAGAAGGCCGACCGGCTCGGGCCCGGCCGTCTCATCCGCTGTCCGCGATGCGCCCGATTGCGGCATGCCGTGCCGGTCGCGTCGCAGAAGCGGTAGCAGTAGCAATAGCGGGCAGGTAGGAACGTAGGGAACCGGAGCGCGTGGGGACGTCCGATTGGGGCGGGCCCGCGCGCTCTGCGTATCCTCGGTGCGTGCTTCTCTCAGACAAGGACATCCGGGCCGAGATCGACGCCGGACGAGTACGGATTGATCCGTACGACGAATCCATGGTGCAGCCCTCAAGCATCGACGTGCGGCTCGACCGCTACTTCCGGGTGTTCGAGAATCACCGCTACCCACACATCGACCCCTCCGTCGAGCAGGCCGACCTCACACGGCTCGTCGAGCCCGAGGGCGACGAGCCGTTCATCCTGCACCCCGGCGAGTTCGTGCTGGCCTCGACGTACGAGATCATCAGCCTGCCCGACGACCTCGCGAGCAGGCTCGAGGGGAAGTCCAGCCTCGGGCGGCTCGGGCTCGTGACGCACTCCACCGCGGGCTTCATCGACCCCGGCTTCACCGGGCACGTGACGCTTGAGCTCTCCAACCTCGCGACGCTGCCCATCAAGCTCTGGCCCGGCATGAAGATCGGCCAGCTGTGCATGTTCCGGCTGACCTCGCCCGCCGAGTCGCCCTACGGGTCTGAGCGGTACGGGTCGCGTTACCAAGGGCAGCGCGGGCCGACCGCCTCCCGTTCCTTCCTCAATTTCCATCGGACCCAGGTGTGACATCCAGCATGAGTGACGGCGTGAGTGACGTGCGCGAGAACCTTACGTACGAGAAGTTCGGCGACGCGGTGCGTGAGCTCGCGCAGACCATCGCCGACGACGGGTACCGGCCCGACATCATCATCTCCATCGCCCGCGGTGGCGTCTTCGTCGCGGGCGGGCTCGCGTACGCGCTCGACTGCAAGAACATCCACCTCGTGAACGTGGAGTTCTACACGGGGGTCGGGACGACCCTGGAGATGCCGGTCATGCTGGCGCCCGTGCCCAATGTCATCGACTTCACCGACAAGAAGGTGCTCATCGCCGATGATGTCGCCGACACCGGGAAGACGCTGAAGCTCGTGCACGACTTCTGCCTTGATCATGTCGCCGAGGTGCGGTCCGCGGTCATCTACGAGAAGTCGCAGTCGCTCGTGAAGTGCGAGTACGTCTGGAAGCGCACCGACGACTGGATCAACTTCCCGTGGAGCGTCGAAGCTCCTGTGGTGCGGCGTGCCGGGCAGGTTCTTGACGCCTGAAGTCTGTACGAGGAAGGGCCCCGGCGGAGTGATCCGCCGGGGCCCTTCCTCCGTCTCAAGTACTAGAACCGTCTCAAGTACTAGAACGTACCCAGCTTGATGATCGCCAGCAGCGCGAGCAGCTGGATCGACGCCGCGCCCAGCGCCTTCGGCCACGGCAGGTCGTGCGACTTGCTCACCATCGCCGTGAGCAGCGCGCCCGCCGCGATCCAGGTCGCCCAGCCGAGCAGCTGGACGAAGGGCTGGCCGCCGCCGAGGAACATCGCGACGATCACGCGGGGTGCGTCCGTGATCGACATGATCAGCATGGAGAGGCCGACCGTCGGCTGCCAGGCGCCGTCGCCGCCGAGCTGGCGGGCGAGGGTGTGCGTGACCACGCCCAGGATGAAGGCACTGATCGTGATCGCGACGGCCGTCGTCAGGACGTACGGGACGGCCGTCGAGAGCGTGGCGCTGATGGCGTCCTCGCGGGCGCCGTCGAAGCCGAAGATCGCGAGCAGGCCGTAGAGGAACGTCACGATGAGGGCCGGGGCCCACATCGCGTAGTCCCGCATCTGGAGGAAGGTCGGGCCCGGGCGCAGCACGATGCCGCGCAGGAGGTCCTTCCAGTGCAGGCGCGGGCCCATCGGCGCGGGGGCCTGGCCCGCGCGGTAGGTGTCGCCCTGGTTGTACGGGTCCTCGCCCACGGAGAAGGCCTGGGTGTGACCGGGGTTGTTGGCGGCGTACGGATCGAAGCCGCCCTGACCGCCGCCCTGGCCGCCGTGGCCCCCGTGACCTGGGTCTCCCGGCCCGCCGAAGTACTCCGGCTCGCCGTGGTTGCCGCCCGCATGCGGCCACTGCTGCCCGCCGTATCCGCCCTGGCCCCGGCCCTGGCCTTGGCCGCCCTGGCCCTGGCCGTACGGCGGCTGCTGGCCGCCGTACTGCGGAGAGGACGGCTGAGGGTAGCCGTACGGAGGCTGCTGGCCCTGGGGGGCCTGCTGCCCGTACGGCTCCTGCCGCGGTCGTTGTTGGGGTCGCGCTTGCGGGGTGCGGTTGTCCCGGCCGCGTCCGATCCTGAATCCAGCCACGAATCGAACGTACCTGGTCTGAAGGGCCCGGGTCGTCCCTCCTCGGGAGGAGAGCGGCTTTGCCGCTGACCTGTGACAACCCCTAGGGGGACCCTGAGGGGTTTACCCCAGGGTCCCCGGTGGCGCCGGTGACCGGCTACTTCCCGAGCACCGCTCCGTACGCCAGCGGGTCGGAAGAGGCGGGCAGGCCAAGGGAGTTCGGCGTGACGACCGAGCCGCCGGCCTTGGCGCCGGGCAGGTCCCAGACGCCGCCCGCGGAGGAGTTCTCGCCGGGTGCGGCCACGGACAGGTCCGGGACGCCGTCCCCGTTGTGATCACCGAAGGCGACCGCGCCGCCGAAGAGGTCGCCCGCCTGGGCGACGCCCAGGATGCCGGGGGAGTTCTGCTGGTAGGCGACCGTTCCCGCGTTCGCCGCGCCCGCCGGGTCGAGCAGGCCCATCTCGCCGCCCTTGAGGGCGGTGACGCTGCCCGCCTTCGCCGCGCTGCCGATGGCCTCGCCGGGGGCGCCCGCGATCAGGTCGTCGTGGCCGTCGGCGTCGATGTCGGCCACGGCGAGCGCGTCGCCGAAGCCGTCACCGGTCTCGGCGACGCCGGGCATGCCCGCGGTGTCCTGGTTGAAGGTCTGCTGCTCCCAGCCGAAGCTGCCGTTGGCGCCGCCGAAGCGGATGTGGATGCCGCCGCCCTTGGTGAGCTGCTCCGGACCGCACGGGTCGTCGATGTTCTCGTCGGCGATCTCGCGGCAGTTGCCGAGGGCGAGGTCGTCGTATCCGTCGCCGTTGAAGTCGCCGGAGGCGAGGGCGTTCGCGGCGCCGTTGGAGCTGTTCCAGAAGTTGGCCATGGAGCCCTCGTCCTTGTTCCAGCCGTAGAGGCGGATGTGGGACTGGGTGTAGGGCTGGTTCTGCGTGTAGTAGCCGAGGGCGAGGTCGGGAAGCCCGTCGGTGTCGAAGTCGCCGGTCGTCAGGACCGGGGCCCGGCCGCCCATGCGGTCGGCCATGACGGGCCGGGTGTCGGCGGCGAGCGGGTTGAAGTTGGCGACGACCTGGTCCTTGCCGCCGATCGCGAGGTCGACGTCCGTGTCACCGGTGAAGTCGGCGGCGGCGAGGGAGTTCCCGTACACGTCGCCGGACTTCGCGCCCCGGGCGGCGGTGTTGGCGAGGGCGAAGCCGTCGCCCGTGCCGTACAGGACGGTGACGGAACCGGCGTCGGTCTTGGCGTCGATGTCCTCGCCGGGGGCGCCGATGACGAGGTCCGCGTACTTGTCGTCGTCCACGTGCGCGGCGACGACGGACCCGCCGAACCGGTCACCGGTCTCCGGGGTGCCGGGCACCTCGACGGTGGCCTGAGTGATACGCCGCACGCTGTGCGGCCCAGGCCCGTTCTCCCCTCCGAACACGACGCTCACGTACCCGGCCTTGGCCTTGCCGTCGACGGTGCCGCTGGGCACGCCGACGAAGAGGTCGTCGTATCCGTCGCCGTCGAAGTCGCTGGTGAGGGGCGCGGCGGCGGGTGCGGGCGCGGCGGTGGCGGTGGCCGCGAAGGGGAGGGCGAGACCGGTGGCGGCGAGGGCGGTCGCGGTGGCGGCGACGGCGAGGGAACGTGCGGTACGGCTACGGGTGCGTGCGCGCAGGGGCATGCTGGCTCCAACTCGTTCGTGGAAAAGGGAAGTTCGGTACGCGTGGTGCACAGGTGCGGCGGGTGCGGCAGGTTCACCTGTCTGACACGCGGAGTTGGCCGAGGGTTGCCCTGACGCGCCAGGGCAACCCTCGCTCGGCGCACGCTCACCGGTGCCGATCAGCAGGCCGTCGCCGTCGAGGTCGCCCACCGCCACCGAGGCGCCGAAGTTGTCCCCGTACTCGGAGGCGCCCGGCACGCCCGAGGCCGGGCCCGCACGGAGGGGTGCGGGCCCGGGGTTCAGAGGGGGGCGGGAGGGCGCGGGAGGGGTGGGTCAGTCGGCGAAGTTGGTGCCGAGGCGTGGTGTGCCCGTGGCCGAGATGCCGACCGTGGAGGTGTAGACGCCGGACGTGCCCGCGAGGGTGCCGTCGGGGAGGGCGTCCAGGATGTAGAACGCGCCGTTGGCGCCGTTCTCGCCCTGCGCGCCGACGGAGACATCGCCCCGCCCGTCCGCGTTCAGGTCGTCGATGTGGACGTCCGAGCCGAAGTAGTCGTTCTTCTCATTGGAGTTGGGGACGCCCGGGGTGTTCTGGCTGTACAGGGCCGCACCCTGCGTGGAGAGGCCCGAGCCGTCCGCCGCGCCGTAGATGACGGTGACCGACCCCGCGTCGGCGACACCCTCCAGGTCCTCGCCGGGGGAGCTCACGACCAGGTCGAGGTGGCCGTCGCCGTTGATGTCGCCCAGGTCGAGCTCCGAGCCGAAGGAGTCGCCTGTCTCGCCGCCGCCCGGGACGCCCGCTGAGTCCTGCGTGATGGCCTGGCTTTCGCCGTACGGGCCGTTCGCGTTGCCCTTCACCACGTACACCGTGCCGCCCTTGTTGGCGCCGTCGATGCCTTCGTCCCAGGTGAGGCCGATGATGACGTCGCCGTAGCCGTCGCCGTCCGTGTCGCCCACGTCGGTGATGTAGCCCGCGGGCAGCCGCTGGACGCCGTTCGTGGTGACGCCGTTCGCGCTGCCGGGCAGCCAGAGGTTGGCGTTGTAGTCGTCGGCGGTGGAGTAGCCGTCGACGATCAGGTCGTCCTTGCCGTCGCCGTTGACGTCCCCGGAGTGCAGGTTGAAGGGGCCCGCGCCTTCGCCGCTGTGGATGGGCGGCAGCACGGTGTAGTGGCCGCCGGTGGCGCCGGTGCGGGAGATGCCGCCGTCGAAGATGTCGATGGTGGCGGCGCCCGACGCGGCTCCGACGGCGAGGTCGTCCTTGCCGTCGCCGTCGAAGTCACCCGCCTGGAGGGGGCCGCCGAACCGGTCGTGCTTGGTGGGGCGGGGGTCGTTGACCGTGGAGCCGCCGGACAGGCCGCTCGGGGAGCCCCACAGGACCTGGACGGTGCCGCCGTCGACATCCGTGCCGACGTCCTCGCCGATGGCGCCCACGGCGAGGTCGTCGTAGCCGTCGCTGTTGAAGTCCCCGTACGCGGTGTCGGCGCCGAAGACGTCGCCGGTCTCCGCGGTGCCGGGGACGCCCGCGCTGTTCTGGCTGAAGGTGGCGTGGCGCTGTTCGGCACCGCCGTACGTGACGACCACCTGGCCCGCCTTGTCCTTGCCGCCCACGTTGGCGTGCGGGGCGGACGTGGCGAGGTCGGCCGCGCCGTCGCCGTTGAAGTCGGCGTCGTCCGGTTGCGTGGCCGCGGGGGCCGCGGTCGCGGAGGTCGCCGAGAGGGTGAGAAGTCCGCCTGTGAGGGCCGCGGCGGCGGCTGTCGCCACGGCCAGGCGGCCGGGTCTGTGAGAGGTGGTGCGCTTGTGCTTGGGCACGGGGGCTCCTGGGTTGTTGTCTGCTGCTCAGGGGGGGGTGGTCGAACCCCGTACGGGCGGAGAACCCTCGCCCCTACGGGAAAACTCAGCTCGCTACCGGCTCAGCACTGCCCCGTAGCCACTGGCGCCCGAGAGCCCCAGCTTCCCGGGAGTCACCGACGTCACCGCCGGGCTCGGGCCGTCCGTGGGCGTCCGGGCGTACCAGACACCGCCCGACCTCGTGTCCTCGCCGGGCGCGCCCACGGCGAAGTCCGGGAGGCCGTCGCCGTTGTAGTCGCCGGCGGTGACCGCCGCGCCGAGGCGGTCGCCCGCCTCCGCCGTGCCCGCGACTCCCGCGGAGTTCTGGCTGAAGGCGGGGCCCGCGAGACGCGTGCCCGCGCCGGTAGACGTGAGGAACCAGTAGGTGCCCGCGTTCTCGGCGGTGCCCACCGCCTCCGCGTCGGCGCCTGCGATCAGCTCGTCGCGGCCGTCCTGGTCGGAGTCGAGGGCAGCGAGGCGCGCCCCGAAGTTGTCCCCGGACTCCGCGCTGCCGCCGACCTGCGGACCGCTCTGCGACGTGCACGAGAATGCGCCGCCGAGCGTGGTGCCCTGCTTGCCGTAGACCGTGAGGATCGCCCCGCCAAGGCGGTCCTCGCAGTACGTACCGTCCGCCTCCGGATTGGCCTGGACGTCGCCGACCGCCAGGTCCTGCGTGCCGTCCCCGTCGAAGTCACCGGCGGCGAGCGCGGTGTCGGTGCTGTCGGCCGCGTCCCACGTCGTCTTCCACTCGCCGGACGCGGCGCGGCTCTTCACCGTCGTACCGCTGACCTCCATGCCGCGGTACGAGAACGCGATGTCGTCCCCGCCATCCCCGTCGAAGTCACCGGCGACCATCGTGACCGGTCCCGCGAAGTGCCAGCCCTCGACGCGCTCCACAGCGGCGGGCGAGCCCGCGGTGAAGGGGCCCGGACGCACCACGACCGAACTGGTCTCGTCGAAATGGGAGTTGAGGGCGATGTCCTTGTCGCCGTCCTTGTCGAAGTCGCCGGTCGCCAGGAGCGCCCCGTAACTCCCGTCGCTGACAGCTCCGTTGGCCGCGGTGAAGCCGCCCTTGAAGCCGCTCGCCGAGCCCCACACGACGGCGACGGTGCCCGCGGAAAGGCCCGCGTCGTTGTCCTCGTCGGGCGCGCCGACGACCAGGTCGCTGTAGCCGTCGCCGTTCATGTCGTCCGAGTCGACGGCCGTGCCGAACGCGTCGCCCGCCTCCACCGTGCCGGGCACGCCCGCCGTGGCCTGGCTGACGGTGGTCGAGCCGTGCTTGCCGAGGCCCGACGCGCCGCCCCAGACCACGTTCACGTACCCGGCCTTGGCCTTGCCGCCGACCGTGGCGCCGGGCACGCCGACCGCCAGGTCCGCGTAACCGTCGTTGTTGTAGTCGGCCGTCGGCTTGGCGGGCTCGGCGGCGGACGCGCCGCCCGCGCTCAGGCCCGCGACGCCGAGCACGGTCACGGCGCAGAGCGCGCCCGCCGCGAGGATCTTGTTCCGCGCGGGCTTCCGCACGTGGTCAGCCGTTGAGGCCACGGGGTGTCTCCAACTCACTCAAGTAGTAAGGGGGTTGCCGCGAAGGGCTGCTGCAGGCTGCTGCTGCTCAGCGCAGCGTCCGGCCGAAGCCCGCGTCCGCGCCGCCGAGCCCGAAGTCCGAGCCGTTGAAGGAGGCCGCGTACGACGACGTCAGACCCGTCGACGTGCCGCGAAGCACCCATACGGCGCCGACGTCCCGCGTCGCGGCGATGTCCTCGCCGGTGGCGCCGGTGGCCAGGTCCGCCTTGCCGTTCTTGTTGATGTCCTTGAGGCGGACGGACGCGCCGAAGTGGTCGCCCTCCTCGGCGACGCCGGGCACGCCCGCGGTCTCCTGGTGCCAGGCCTTGCCCGAGGTGAACGTGGAGCCGGAGGACTTGAGGAGCGTGACGCTGCCGGTCCCGGCCACCGTGCCGACCGTCTCGCCGGGCACGCCCACCGCGATGTCGGCGTAGCCGTCGCCGGTGACGTCGCCCGCGGA
>NZ_BAAAUG010000001.1:0-4798 GCF_039533825.1 Streptomyces rectiviolaceus | reverse complement strand
AGGCACACCACCGCCACCCCGGCCGCCGCCAGATGTTCCGCCGTTCGTGCGGCCACGTCCGACGGCAGCCGCCCGAGGCCGCCGCACGGCCCGATCGTCACGCCGGGCCGCAGCCCGCCCGCCATCGTCGCGAGCCGCCCGAGCCGCGCCGGATCGCTGCCGTCCGTGTGCAGGTCGACGGGGCAGCCGTGCTCGGCGGCGACTTCGAGCACCGCCTCCACGTACCCGGTCGGATCGGGATCCAGGTCGGGGCAACCGCCCACTACGGAGGCGCCCATTTTCACCGAGTCCCGCAGCATCGCGAGCCCGTCGGCGCCTGCCACCCCGGTCAGAAGGCGCGGTACGGCCACGGCCGACAGGTCGACCAGGCCACGCAGCGAACGCCGCGCCTGCAGCACCGCCTCCATCGACGTGAGCCCCGGGACGTCGCCGATCCGCACGTGCGAGCGCAGCGCCGTCGCGCCGTGTCCGAGCTGCAGCAGGGCGGCCTCGGTGGTCCGGCGCTGGACATCGGCGAGTTCGTACGAGACCGGGCCCTCCGCGTCCGCGGACAGTGCCGTGTCGCTGTGCGCGTGCGGCTCGGCAGCGGCAGGCAGCAGGAGGTAGCCGCCGAGGTCCACGCGCGCGGCGTGCGCGGTCAGGCTGCCCGCCGTGCCGACCGCTTCGATGCGCCCGGAGCCGAGCCGCACGTCCACGGTCCGGCCGTCGGTCAGCCGGGCACCGCAGAGGAGCAGCGCGGTGGCGTCGGCGTCATCACCCGAGGAGCCGGAGGAACCTGAGGAGCCGGAGGAGTGGGGCTGCGGCTGGCTGTCGGGCATCGCGCTCCTGAGGTTCGGGGGCGGCTGCGGGGCGTGGTGTCTTCCGGGACGGACGGGACGGAGACGTCCTGGGGCAGGACTGGATCCAGACGTCCAAGATCACGCAGCGTGGGTCGAGCCTAGGGCGACGACCGGCCCTCTTCGAGGAGGAGCGAAATAGTCGTACCGGCGTGGTGCGCGGCTCCGTACCGGCGTGGTGCGCGGCTCCGGACGGGCATGGCGCGAGGGGGCCGAACCGGTGTGGTGCGAGGCGCCGAAGTGACGTGGCGAGGCGGCTGGGACGCCTGCCGAGATGCCCCGGACAGCCCCGGCGAAACGGATTTGGGCGATCGGCGACCGACCGTGTAATGTCTTCATCGCTCGCCCCAATAGCTCAGTCGGTAGAGCGTCTCCATGGTAAGGAGAAGGTCTACGGTTCGATTCCGTATTGGGGCTCTGATGTCGAGTGATCCTCGCCTTCGGGCGAGGGGATCCGGCATCTACAGCGGTGTAGCTCAGTCGGTAGAGCAAGCGGCTCATAATCGCTGTGTCACCGGTTCAAGTCCGGTCACCGCTACTCAATTGGTAGCCGATTGTGGGGTCGGACCTTCGATCGGCTACTCTTTTTTTGCGTTCATCCGTCCATCCGTCCGTCAAGGAGCACTCACGTGGCTGCCACAGACGTCCGCCCGAAGATCACGCTGGCCTGCGTGGAGTGCAAGGAGCGGAACTACATCACCAAGAAGAACCGGCGTAACGACCCGGACCGTCTTGAGATGAAGAAGCACTGCCCGCGCTGCAACGCGCACACTGCGCACCGCGAAACGCGCTAGACACAGGCTCGTACACGAGGCCGTCCCCGATTCTTGGGGGCGGCCTCGCGTCGTTTACCCATACCTGCAGGAGGTACCGAGTCCATGGCGCTCGACCAGTCCTTCGTAGGGCGGTCCTACCCGCCCACCGATCCCTATGAGGTCGGCCGGGAGAAGATCCGTGAGTTCGCCGAGGCGGTGGGCGACGCCAACCCCGCGTACACCGACGCGGAGGCCGCCAAGGCGTTCGGGCACCCCGATGTGATCGCCCCGCCGACTTTTGTGTTCGCCATATCGTTCAAGGCCGCGGGCCAGGTCATCGAGGATCCGCAGCTGGGGCTCGACTACAGCCGTGTCGTGCACGGGGACCAGAAGTTCGCGTACACCCGCCCGGTGCGTGCGGGGGACCGGCTCACGGTCACCTCGACCATCGAGGCCATCAAGTCGATGGCGGGCAACGACATCCTGGACATCCGCGGCGAGGTCCACGACGAGGCCGGCGAGCACGTCGTGACCGCCTGGACCAAGCTCGTGGCGCGTGCGGCGGAGCCTGCGGCAGAGGGAGCGTGAGGCGATGACCGCCAAGATTTCGTACGACAGCGTCGAGGTCGGCACCGAGCTGACGGCCCAGAGCTTTCCCGTGACGCGTGCCACGCTCGTGCGGTACGCGGGCGCCTCCGGTGACTTCAACCCGATCCACTGGAACGAGAAGTTCGCGGTCGAGGTCGGCCTTCCCGACGTCATCGCGCACGGCATGTTCACCATGGCCGAGGCGATCCGTGTGGTGACGGACTGGGTCGGCGACCCGGCCGCCGTCGTCGAGTACGGCGTGCGCTTCACCAAGCCCGTCGTGGTCCCGAACGACGACAAGGGCGCGCTGATCGAGGTCAGCGCCAAGGTCGCGGTGAAGCTCGACGACAACCGGGTCCGGGTGGACCTGGTGGCGATGAGCGGGGACCAGAAGGTGCTCGGCATGTCCCGCGCGGTGGTCCAGCTCGCCTGACCTTCGTGCGCGGGTCACGCGGGTCACGCGGGTCACGCACGCAGGTCACGCAAGTAAGGAGTAAGGGGCACCCGCCATTGGCGGGTGCCCCTTACTCATGCGCCACGCGTCCGCCGCGACCTCTTGACTAAGGTAGTGATTGGCCACTAACTTCATCACATGGTCAGGATGAGCGCAGAGGAGCGACGCGAGAGCGTCATCCGCGCGGCGATGATCGAGTTCGCCCGCGGTGGCTACAACGGCACGTCCACCGAGGTGATCGCCAAGCGGGTGGGTGTCTCGCAGCCGTATCTCTTCCGCCTCTTCCCGGGGAAGGAGGCCATCTTCCTCGCCGCGTCCGGGCGTTGCTGCCAGGAGGTCACCGAGGTCTTCAGGAAGGCGTCCGAGGGGCTCCAGGGGGAAGCGGCCCTGCTCGCCATGGGTGAGGCCTATCAGGCGCTCATCGCCGACGACCCGGACAAGCTGCTCATGCAGATGCAGATGTACGTCGCCGTGGCCTCCGCGGAGGCGTCCGGCGACCGGGAGTTCGGCGAGGCGCTGCGGGCCGGCTGGATGGAGATGTACGACACGGTCCGCCTCGCGCTGGGGGCGGACGTCGGCGAGGCGACGCAGTTCCTTGCGTACGGGATGCTGATCAACGTCCTGGTGTCGATGGGGTTCCGGCCCGACCACCGGGTGTGGACCGGTTTCTACGAGTCGGTGCAGTCCAAGGAGTGAGTCGCGCGCGTCACGGGGGTGCTCATTTTTGCGCCCATGAAAGTTAGTCATCAATAACTAACCACAGGGGAAAGCAATGTCACAGCAGACACCACGGCGCGGGGAAGCGGCCTGGGCCCTCGCCATCACCAGCGTCGCCGGATTCATGGCGGCCCTCGACAATCTCGTCGTCACCACCGCCCTGCCCGCCATCCGCGAGGACTTCGGGGGAGCGCTGCACGATCTCGAGTGGACGGTGAGCGCCTACACCCTCACCTTCGCCGTGCTGCTGATGTTCGGCGCGGCCCTGGGTGACCGCTTCGGACGCCGCAAGCTCTTCATCGCCGGCCTCGCGATCTTCACCGGAGCCTCCGCCGCCGCGGCCCTCGCACCCGGCATCGAGGCGCTGATCGCGGCCCGCGCGGTCCAGGGCGTCGGCGCGGCGATCATGATGCCGCTGACGCTGACCCTGCTGACGGCGGCCGTGCCGGTGGCCAAGCGCGGGATGGTGTACGGGATATGGGGCGCCGTCAACGGTCTCGCGGTCGCCAGCGGTCCACTCATCGGCGGCAGCCTCACCGAACACGCGTCCTGGCAGTGGATCTTCTGGCTGAACGTCCCGCTCGGTCTCGCCCTGCTGCCGCTGGCCCGGCTGCGGCTCTCCGAGTCGTACGGCACGGGAGCGCCGCTCGACATCACCGGCACGGTGCTGGCCAGCGGCGGGCTGTTCGGCATCGTGTACGCGCTGATCCGCGGCAACATCGACGGCTGGACCAGTGCGACCGTCCTCACCGGTCTGATCGGCGGCGGCGCGCTCCTGGCCCTCTTCGTGCGCCACGGCATCCGGAGCGAGAACCCGATGCTGCCCATGCGGCTCTTCCGTAGCCGTGCCTTCTCCGCGATCAACGCGGCGAGCCTGCTGATGTTCGTCGGGATGTTCGGCTCGATCTTCCTGCTCAGCCAGTTCCTGCAGAACGTCGTCGGCTACTCGCCCACCGAGGCGGGCCTGCGGATGCTCCCCTGGACCGGCATGCCGATGATCGTCTCTCCCGTCGCGGCCTACCTCGCGGACCGGTTCGGTGGCCGCCCCGTCGTGACCGCGGGTCTCGCGCTCCAGGCCATCGGCCTCGCCTGGTTCGCGGTCATCGTGGAGCCCGACATGTCGTACGCCGCCCAGCTTCCCGCCCTGATCCTCAGCGGGATCGGCATGGCGCTGTACTTCGCCCCCGCCGCGAACCTGGTGATGTCCAGCGTCCGCCCGTCCGAGCAGGGCATCGCGTCCGGCGCCAACAACGCCCTGCGGGAGGTCGGCGGCGCCCTCGGCATCGCGATCCTCGCCTCGGTCTTCTCCGCCCAGGGCGGATACGGGCCCGCCCAGCACTTCGTGGACGGTCTCGGGCCCGCGCTGTGGGTCGGCGCCGCGTTGGTCGGCGTGGGCGCGGCGGCGGCCGCGCTGCTCCTGGGGCGGGCCACGGCCGGGAAGCCGACCG